>NZ_JBMDJQ010000014.1:0-136798 GCF_057809275.1 Pseudomonas sp. FG36 | reverse complement strand
AACCGCTGACCTCCTGCATGCCATGCAGGCGCTCTCCCAGCTGAGCTATAGCCCCACAATGTCGCTTTGAACCGAAGCGCTGGCTGGGTGCCTGGCGTTTCGTTTTCGTTCATCGCTGTGGACGGGGCGCATATTAAGATCGGATTGCAAGGCTGTCAAACGAATTTTCGAAAATATTCAAAAATTTTTTCACAGATAACAATCACTTACCGCCCTGCCCTGCCCCTCTGCGAGGAGTGCGGCCCGTGGAAGCGGGCTTGTCCAGCGATGGCGGTCATGAATCCGACATCGCAATCGCGGGGCAAGCCCGCTCCCACATGGCTGGAAAAGCCTGGATCAGGCGATGTTCGCCAGCAGCTTTTCCCACTCCTTGTTTTCCTTCTTCGACACGCCGCCGAGCAGGTCGATGGCCTGGCGCAGACGGTAGCGGGTCAGGTCGGGGCCGAGGATTTCCATGGCGTCGAGCACCGACACCGAGCTGGCCTGGCCGGTGATGGCAGCGAACATCAGCGGCATGGCGTCGCGCAACTTGAGTTCCAGCGACTCGACCACGGCCTGGATGCAGGCGGTGATACGGTCCTTTTCCCACTGGCGCAGGCCTTCCAGCTTCCACAGGATCAGCTGCATCACCTGGCGCACCTGGTCGGCCGACAGTTTCTTGCTCTCGAACAGCTTGGCGTCGAGCTTCAGCGCGCCTTCGAAGAAGAAGCCACCCAGCGGGGCGACCTGGCTGAAGGTTTCGACCCGGCCCTGAACGTGCGGGGCGATCTTCATCATGTAGTCGCTGTTGAACGCCCACTTCTGTACGCGCGCGGCGAACTCTTGCACCGGCAGTTCACGCAGCCACTGACCGTTGAGCCACGACAGCTTCTCGATGTCGAAAATCGGCCCGCCCAGGGAGATGCGCGACAGGTCGAAGTGCTCGACCATCTCGGCCAGCGAGAACTTCTCGCGCTCGTCCGGCATCGACCAGCCCATGCGGCCCAGGTAGTTGAGCATGGCCTCGGGCATGAAGCCCATGCGCTCGTAGAAGGTCACCGAGGTCGGGTTCTTGCGCTTGGACAGCTTGCTCTTGTCCGGGTTGCGCAGCAGCGGCATGTAGCACAGCTTGGGCTGCTCCCAGCCGAAGTACTCGTACAGCTTGATCAGCTTGGGCGCCGATGGCAGCCACTCTTCACCACGCAGCACATGGGTGATGCCCATCAGGTGGTCGTCGACTACGTTGGCCAGGAAGTACGTCGGCAGGCCGTCGTTCTTCATCAGCACCTGCATGTCCATGCGGTCCCATGGAATCTCGACGTCGCCACGCAGCATGTCCGGGACCACGCAGATGCCTTCGCTCGGCACCTTCATGCGGATCACGTGGGGCTCGCCAGCGGCCAGGCGGCGCTGCACTTCCTCGTCGCTCAGCAACAGGGCGCGGCCGTCATAGCGCGGGGTTTCGCCGCGGGCCATCTGCTCGGCACGCATCTGCTCCAGCTCTTCGGCGGTGCAGAAGCAGTAGAAGGCGTGGCCGGCATCGACCAGCTCCTTGGCGTATCTGGCGTAGATCTCGCCGCGCTCGCTCTGCCGGTACGGGCCGTGCGGGCCGCCGACGTCCGGGCCTTCGTTCCATTCGATGCCGAGCCAGCGCAGTGCGTCGAAGATCTGCTGCTCCGACTCACGAGTGGAGCGCAACTGGTCGGTGTCTTCGATACGCAGGATGAACTCACCGCCATGCTGCTTGGCGAAGCAGTAGTTGAACAGGGCGATGTAGGCGGTGCCGACATGGGGGTCGCCGGTGGGCGATGGCGCAATACGCGTGCGAACGGTGGTCATTGAGAGTCTCGAACGAAGAGAAACAAAGGCGCGATGTTAGCAGGGAGCGGGCATCGGGCTCCAGCAATGGCGCTATCGTCACTTGTGACCTTGCCGCCGGCCGCTGTTAAATTTGCTTACACTTTTGCAACGAATGCCCCCATGCCTAGCCCACTCAAACGTCGCTTGCTGATCTTCATCACCCTGGTGCTGCTGGTCGGCCTCGCCTTCCTGGCCCACTGGTACTTCAAGGGACGCTTCTACGAAAGCACCGACAACGCCTATGTGCAGGGCGAGATCACGCGTATCTCCAGCCAGCTGGGGGCACGTATCGACGAGGTGCGGGTCGAGGACAACCAGCACGTGAGCAAAGGCGACGTGCTGGTGCGCCTGGAAGCCGCCGACTTCGAGCTGGCCGTCGAACGTGCCCGCGCCGCCCTGGCCAGCCGGGAAGCCGAACTCGCCCAGGCGCGCAGCCGCCTGACCCAACAAGGCAGCCTGATCGCGGCGGGCCAGGCCCAGGTTGCCGCCAACCAGGCCACCCTCGACCGCTCGCAACTGGACCTCAACCGCGCCCAGGCCCTGCGCAAACCTGGGTTCGTCTCCGAAGAGCGAGTGACAACCCTGTCGGCCGAAAGCCATGTCGCCCGCTCCCAGGTGGACAAGGCCCAGGCCGACCTCAAGGGCCAGCGCCAGCAGATCGACGCCCTGGCCGCCGAGCTCAAGCGCCTCGACGCGCAGATCGCCAATGCCCGCGCCGACCTGGCCCAGGCCGAGCTGAACCTGACCCGCTGCGAGATCCACGCGCCGATCAGCGGCACCATCGGCCAGCGCAACGCACGCAACGGCCAGGTGGTGCAGGCCGGTGCCTACTTGCTGTCGATCGTCCCCGACGAGGACATCTGGGTACAGGCCAACTTCAAGGAAACCCAGATCGGCAGGATGCACCCCGGCCAACGCGCCGAGCTGGTGTTCGACAGCTACCCCGACACCCCGATCGAAGGCCGGGTCGACAGCCTGTTCGCCGCCTCCGGCGCACAGTTCAGCCTGCTCCCGCCGGACAACGCCACCGGCAACTTCACCAAGGTCGTGCAGCGCCTCCCGGTCAAGCTGACCTTCGCCGCGGACAACCCGCTGCATGGCCGCATCCGCCCAGGCATGTCGGTTACCGTTACCGTCGACCTGCGTGGCGAAGACGACGACCAGCATGGCCGGTGACGCGCTGCTGCGCCCCACCGCCGAGCCAACCCGGCGCGACTGGATCGCGGTGATGAGCGTGATGCTCGGCGCGTTCATGGCGGTGCTGGACATCCAGATCACCAATTCCTCGCTCAAGGACATCCAGGGCGCACTGTCGGCGACCCTGGAGGAAGGCTCGTGGATCTCCACCTCCTACCTGGTGGCCGAGATCATCATGATCCCGCTGACCGCCTGGCTGGTGCAGTTGCTCTCGGCCCGACGCCTGGCGGTGTGGGTGTCGCTGGGCTTCCTGGTGTCGTCGCTGTTGTGCTCGATGGCCTGGAACCTCGAGAGCATGATCGTGTTCCGCGCCCTGCAGGGCTTCACCGGCGGCGCGCTGATCCCGCTGGCCTTCACCCTGACGCTCATCAAGCTACCCGAGCATCACCGCGCCAAGGGCATGGCCATGTTCGCCATGACCGCCACCTTTGCCCCGTCGATCGGCCCGGCCCTGGGCGGCTGGCTGACCGAGAACTGGGGCTGGGAATACATCTTCTACATCAACATCCCGCCGGGACTGCTGATGATCGCCGGGCTGCTCTACGGGCTGGAGAAGAAGGAGGCGCACTGGGAACTGCTCAAGAGCACCGACTACGCCGGCATCGTCACCCTCGGCCTGGGCCTGGGGTGCCTGCAGGTGTTTCTCGAGGAAGGCCATCGCAAGGACTGGCTTGAGTCGAGCCTGATAGTCAGCCTGGGCACCGTCGCCCTGCTCGCCCTGATCCTGTTCGTGATCCTGCAGTTCTCCCGGCCGCACCCGTTGATCAACCTGCGCATCCTCGGCAACCGCAACTTCGGCCTGTCGAGCATCGCCAGCCTGGGCATGGGCGTCGGCCTGTATGGTTCGATCTACCTGCTGCCGCTCTATCTGGCGCAGGTGCAGGGCTACAACGCCCTGCAGATCGGCAAGGTGATCATGTGGATGGGCGTACCGCAGCTGTTCCTGATCCCGCTGGTGCCGCAACTGATGAAGGTGATCCCGCCCAAGGTGCTGTGCGCCCTGGGCTTCTGCCTGTTCGGCGCGGCCAGTTTCGGCTCCGGCGTGCTCAACCCGGATTTTGCCGGCCCGCAGTTCAACCAGATCCAGGTAATCCGCGCCCTCGGCCAGCCGATGATCATGGTGACCATCTCGCTGATCGCCACCGCTTATATCCAGCCGCAGGACGCGGGGTCGGCGTCGAGCCTGTTCAATATCCTGCGCAACCTGGGGGGCGCCATCGGCATCGCCCTGCTGGCGACCCTGCTGGATGCGCGGACCAAAGTGTATTTCGACTATTTGCGCGAGGCGGTGGTGCCAAACAACCCGCAGGTCGCCGAACGCCTGGCGCAACTGGCCGAACGCCTGGGCAGCGACAATGCGGCACTGGGCAAGCTGTCGGAGATCACCCACCAGCAGGCCCTGATCATGGCCTACAACGATGCCTTCCACTTCGTCGGCATCGGCCTGGTGGTGAGCATGCTGGCGGTGCTGTTGACGCGCAAGCTGCCGCAGGGGTTGAAGGCCGGGGAAGCACATTGAGGGGGCGCTACCCGCCCCATCGCCGGCAAGCCGGCTCCCACACCGACCGCGTCGATTTCAAGGTATTTACCCAAACTTGCGCAAACCCTGTGGGAGGGTATGACTCACCCACATGGGTTACAAATCAGTTCACGCACATAGGTAACACCCTGATCCATCAACTGGCCAGCAAGCGCTCGCGCAACTGTCCAATCTCGTCGCGCAACTGCGCCGCCGCCTCGAACTCCAGGTCGCGGGCGAACTGGAACATTTTCTCCTCCAGTTGCTTGATGCGCTTGGTGATCTGCGCCGGGGTCTGCAGCTCGACCTCGTAGCGCCCGGCCTCCTCCGCCGCCTTGGCCATGCCCTTGCGCTTCTTGCTGCGGGCTCCAGGCACGGTGGCGCCTTCGAGGATGTCGGTGATGTCCTTGACCACGCCCTTGGGCACGATGCCGTTGGCCTGGTTGAAGGCGACCTGCTTCTCGCGGCGCCGCTCGGTCTCGTCGATGGCGCGCTGCATGGAGCCGGTGATGTTGTCGGCGTAGAGAATCGCCCTGCCGTTGAGGTTACGCGCGGCGCGGCCGATGGTCTGGATCAGCGAGCGCTCCGAGCGCAGGAAGCCTTCCTTGTCGGCGTCGAGGATCGCCACCAGCGACACCTCGGGCATGTCCAGGCCCTCGCGCAGCAGGTTGATCCCCACCAGCACATCGAAGGTACCCAGGCGCAGGTCGCGGATGATCTCCACGCGCTCGACGGTGTCGATGTCCGAGTGCAGGTAGCGCACCCGCACATCGTGGTCGGCCAGGTAGTCGGTGAGGTCCTCGGCCATGCGCTTGGTCAGCGTGGTGGCCAGCACCCGCTCGCCCAGGGCGACGCGCTTGCCGATCTCCGACAGCAGGTCGTCGACCTGGGTCAGCGCCGGGCGCACCTCGACCTGCGGATCAACCAGGCCGGTCGGCCGCACCACCTGCTCCACCACCCGCCCGGCGTGCTCGGCTTCGTAGGGGCCGGGGGTGGCCGAGACGAAGATGGTCTGCGGGCTGACCGCCTCCCATTCATCGAAACGCATGGGCCGGTTGTCCAGTGCCGACGGCAGGCGGAAGCCGTACTCCACCAGGGTTTCCTTGCGCGAACGGTCACCCTTGTACATGGCGCCGACCTGCGGAACGCTGACGTGGGATTCGTCGATCACCAGCAGCGCGTCATCCGGCAGGTAGTCGTAGAGCGTGGGCGGCGGCGCGCCGGCCGGGCGGCCGGAGAGGTAGCGCGAGTAGTTCTCGATGCCGTTGCAGTAGCCCAGTTCGAGGATCATCTCCAGGTCGAAACGGGTGCGCTGCTCCAGGCGCTGCGCCTCGACCAGCTTGTTGCTCGCATTCAGGTACTCGAGGCGCTGCTTGAGTTCTTCCTTGATGCCGTCCACTGCCTCGACCAGGGTTTCCCGCGGGGTCACGTAGTGGCTCTTGGGGTAGAAGGTGAAACGCGGCAGCTTGCGGATGACCTCGCCGGTGAGCGGGTCGAAGGCGGCGATATTCTCCACTTCGTCGTCGAACAGCTCGATGCGGATGGCCTCGAGGTCCGATTCGGCCGGGAAGATGTCGATCACGTCGCCGCGCACGCGGAAGGTGGCGCGGGCAAAATCCATCTCGTTGCGGGTGTATTGCAGGTCGGCCAGGCGGCGCAACAGGGCGCGCTGGTCGAGCTTGTCGCCACGGTCGACGTGCAGGACCATCTTCAGATACGTCTCGGGGCTGCCCAGGCCGTAGATGCACGACACGGTGGTGACGATGATCGCGTCGCGCCGTTCCAGCAGCGCCTTGGTCGCCGACAGGCGCATCTGTTCGATATGGTCGTTGATCGAGGCGTCCTTCTCGATGAAGGTGTCCGACGACGGCACGTAGGCTTCCGGCTGGTAGTAGTCGTAATAGGAGACGAAATATTCGACGGCGTTGTTCGGGAAGAATGCCTTGAACTCGCCGTACAGCTGCGCGGCCAGGGTCTTGTTCGGCGCCAGCACCATGGTCGGGCGCTGCACCTGCTGGATGACGTTGGCGATACTGAAGGTCTTGCCCGAGCCGGTCACCCCGAGCAGGGTCTGGTGCGAAAGGCCGGCGTCGATGCCCTCGACCATCTGGCGGATGGCTTCGGGCTGATCGCCGGCCGGCTGGAAGCGGGTGACGAGCTGGAACTCGGACATGACGGACCTCGTGGATGTCGCGGCAACTGTAAATTTAGCCAGTAGTCTATACCCAAATGCGCCCCCGGGGCGCCAGATTCAAGTGCGACCCTCGCCCCTTCAAGGCAATGGACCGGGCAATTCGACCAATGGTCGAAAAATATTTGCGCAAACAGCCGGAAAAGCTGCGCCAGACTGTCGCAGTGACCGGTGGGTATCACTATACTGACTCCCCGTTTGCGCACCGCTTCAGTGCCTTCGGCTGGAGCGTGGCGACCCTATCACTCTCCTATCAGAGCCAAGGTAACAATGAGCCTGTTTTCCGCTGTCGAGCTGGCACCCCGCGACCCTATCCTGGGCCTCAACGAAGCATTCAACGCCGACCCACGCACCGACAAGGTGAACCTGGGCGTGGGCGTCTACTGCAATGAGGAAGGCCGCATCCCGCTGCTGCGCGCGGTGATCGCAGCCGAGACCGCCCGTGCCGCCCAGCACGCCTCCCGCGGCTACCTGCCGATCGACGGCATCGCCCAGTACGACCAGGCCGTGCAGAAGCTGATCTTCGGCGCCGAATCGCCGTTGCTGGCCGCAGGCCGCGTGGTCACCGTGCAGGCCGTCGGCGGTACCGGCGCGCTGAAGATCGGCGCTGACTTCCTCAAGCGCCTGCAGCCGGGTGCCGTGGTCGCCATCAGCGACCCGAGCTGGGAAAACCACCGCGCCCTGTTCGAGAGCGCCGGTTTCCCGGTACAGACCTACCGCTACTACGATGCCGCCAGCCAGGACGTCAACCGCGCCGGCATGCTCGAAGACCTCAACAGCCTGCCATCGGGCTCGGTCATCGTGCTGCACGCCTGCTGCCACAACCCGACCGGCGTCGACCTGTCGCTGGACGACTGGAAGAACGTGCTGGAAGTGGTCAAGGCCAAAGGCCACATCCCGTTCCTCGACATGGCCTACCAAGGCTTCGGTGCCGGCATCGACGAAGACGCCTTCGCCGTGCGCCTGTTCGCCGAATCGGGCCTGGAGTTCTTCGTCTCCAGCTCGTTCTCCAAGTCGTTCTCGCTGTACGGCGAGCGTGTCGGCGCGCTGTCGATCGTCACCGCCTCGAAGGACGAGAGCACCCGCGTGCTGTCGCAGGTCAAGCGGGTTATCCGCACCACCTACTCCAACCCGCCGACCCACGGCGCCAGCATCGTTGCCGCGGTGCTCAACAGCCCCGAGCTGCGCCAGATGTGGGAAACCGAGCTGGCCGAGATGCGCGAGCGTATCCACGGCATGCGCAAGCAGATGGTCGAGCTGCTGGCCGAGTACGGCGCCAAGCGTGACTTCAGCTTTGTCGGCCGCCAGTGCGGCATGTTCTCCTACTCGGGCCTGACCGTTGAGCAAGTGGCACGCCTGAAGAACGAGTTCGGCATCTACGCGCTGGACACTGGCCGCATCGCGGTCGCCGCGCTGAACCAGAGCAACATCCACGTGGTCACCAAGGCCATCGTAGAAGTGCTGTAACTGCTTGATTGTCTAGGGGAAGCTTGACTTCCCCGAGACACGCAGTAAGATACGCGCAGATTCCGCGATAGCTCAGTCGGTAGAGCAAATGACTGTTAATCATTGGGTCCCTGGTTCGAGTCCAGGTCGCGGAGCCAAACACTGAAAACCTCCAGATGCGCAAGCACTGGAGGTTTTTTATTGCCTGCGATTCAGCGCTTGGGCAACGGCTCGGTCACCGGCTTGCCCTCCTCCACCAGGCTCCATACAAGCAGCTTGGCTGGCGCGCTTTTACTGGCATTGCGTGAGACGCTGTGCACCGTCCCTGGGGCCTCGTACCAGAATTCGCCAGCCTTGTAGGTGTTCTCCGGTTCGTCATTGAGCTTGGATGTCACCGCGCCTTCCAGCACATAGGCCATGACCGCACCCGGATGCCAGTGGCCGGGCGATGCCTCGCCAGGGGCATAGCTCACCGTGAGCATCACGGCTTTGTTGCCAGGGGAATTGCTGGGGAGCTGCTCCTGGAGGATCCTGACCTGATCAGGCTTTTCGCCATGGGCCCAGGCCAGCGACAGTGGGGCGAGCAGGCCGAGCGTCAGCAGGGCCGCAGGGAAATGGACAGATCGCATGGGGTTTCTCCTGTAGGGATCTGCCTGCAGGTTAAGCCCGGCGTCACCAAGGGCAAACGGCCAATTCGCGGAAAAAGCGGGAGGCCGATTGGCCGCCCGCCAGCGGCACTCAAATAAAAATCACACCCCGCAGATACAGCGCCCCTCGCCCACTGATGATCACTCGCCCATTGCCCGGGACATCACACTGCAACTGCCCCTTGCGCGCCCCACCCTGTTCGCAGCGCAAGCTGTTTTTGCCCAGCCGCTCGGCCCAATAAGGCGCCAGGGAAGTGTGGGCCGACCCGGTCACCGGATCTTCATTGACGCCCACCCTGGGCCCGAACCAACGCGTGACGAAATCGAACCCACGCCCCGCCGCCGTCACTGCAATCCCCCGCACATCGAATGACGACAACGCCACGAAATCCGGCTTGAGCCCTTCGATCAGCGAAGCATCGTCGATCACCAACACATAATCGTCCGTCCGGTACAACGCCCGGGCCTCGCTCAACCCCAACGCCTCGAGCAACCCCGGCGCGATCTCGACGGCAACCGGCTGCTTGGCCGGGAAATCCATCGCCAGCAGACCATCGGCATTGCGGCTCACCCGCAACTCCCCGCTGCGGGTATTGAAGCGCAGCACCTCGGCCTGCTCCCCCAGTTGCTCGAACAGCACCCAGGCCGCGGCCAATGTCGCATGCCCACACAGGTCGACTTCCACCGCCGGGGTGAACCAGCGCAGGTCGAACGCTTCGCCATTTCGCACGAAGTAAGCCGTTTCGGACAGGTTGTTCTCTTCGGCGATGCGCTGCAGAACGTCGTCGGCGAGCCACTGCTGCAGGGGAATCACTGCCGCAGGGTTGCCGCCGAAAGGCGTGGACGAAAAGGCATCGACCTGGAAGATCTCTAGTTGCATGCAAAGGCTCCTCAAGCCCGGCGCAGGGCCGGGCGGACTCGAAAAGGATTCAACCGCGAACCGGGGTCAGCACCGGCTCGCTGGCAAAGAACGCCTGCAGGTTGCGCAGCACCAGGGTCACGGTGTCGCGCGCGGCTTCCGGCGACTGCCCGGCCACATGCGGGGTCAGCACCGTGTTGCCCAGCGCCTTCAGCGCAGCGGGCACTGCCGGTTCATCATCGAACACATCCAGCGCGGCCCCCGCGATCACGCCCTGCTCCAATGCCTCGACCAATGCCGTGGTATCCACGACGCTGGCGCGGGCGATATTCACCAGGTAGCCCTCGGCGCCCAGGGCGGCCAGCACCGGGGCATCGACCAGATGCCGGGTAGCAGCGCCGCCGGGCGTGGCGACCACCAGGATGTCCACGGCTTCGGCCAGGTGCAACGGGCTGTCGTACCAGGTATACGTTTGGTCACAGTGGGGTGTGCGGCTGTGGTAGCTGACATTCATGTCGAAGCCCTGGCTCGCACGGCGGGCGATGGCCTGGCCGACCGCGCCCAGGCCGATGATGCCCAGGCGCTTGCCGCTGACCGAGGGGCTGATCACCCGGTTCCATTCGCCGCGCCGGGTACTGGCATCGGCACGCGGGATATCGCGCAACAGCGCCAGCAGCAGCGCCATGGCGTGGTCGGCGACGGGGCCGGCGTTTGCCCCAGCGCCATTGGTAACGGTAATACCGCGCGCTGCGGCGGCCTCGAGATCGACCTGCTCGTAGCCGGCGCCGATCACGCAGATGATCTGGAGTTGGGTCAACGTGGCAATTTCGTCGGCCGTGAGGCCCAGCGGACCGCGGGTGAGCACGGCGTCGATCTCGCCGGCATGGCGGGCGATCGCCTCGGCGCGCATCTGCGGCGACGGTGCGCGAATCAGCCGGTAGCCGGCCTGCTCCAATAGCGGCAGGTAGTCATCGACGGTTTCCACCAGCACCAGGACTGTCTTGCTCATGCCACCCTCCGGTTGTATGCGAAGGGGGATTATGCCAGCCCGCCAGACAATCGCTACTGCGCGAACGCCCTGCCCAGGCCGCCCGGAACGCCACTGCTGTCGGTTTCCTGCCAAGGCCCGCTAGGGCTGAGCGACCAGCTCCAGCCATTGTTCCAGCGATAATAGGTGCGCTGGCGGTAGAAGGTGTTGGGTTGCTTCTCCAGCACATAGACCCCCAGCTTCGGATCCCAATGGCTGGCACCACCAGGCGGCGGCGCGAAGCTGGCAGAAGTGCGTGGCATGGGCTTGGGAATCGCCGCCGGCTTGCTCGGCTGGGTACCGGGCTGGCCACCTGGCAGTGGCTTGACCACCGGCCCCTGGTGCGGTGGCGGCGTGGTCTCGATCGGCGGCAGCGGTTCACGCTCGCCCGGCTGGTGCACCGTACACGCGGAAAGACCCAGGGCCAGGGTGATCAGGGTCAGGCGGACGGTGCTGTTCATGACGGTTGCTCTCTTACGAATCGGGGCTGTCGATGGTCAGGTGCTGGGTGGCCTGGGTGGTGGTGGCCAGTGGCGCACTCTGGCCCTTCCACTCGCCACGGGTCGGCACGCCGGCGCGCGAGACTCGGGCAACCAGTTGGACTTCGGTGAAGTCCGACAGTTTCATCTGCGGCATCATCGCGTCGGCATCCGACAGCTCCACTTCGATCGGCAACTGCGCCACCGTCACCCGCTTGGCCGCCAGCGGCATGGGCGGGCCATTGCTGGCACGGGCGAAGATGAACACGGTGTCATCCGGGCGCACCTTGTCCTTGAGCGCCGCGCCCAGCTCGACCCGCACTTTCAGGCGCGCGGCCTCGGCGACCTTGCCGCCGCCGGCCTTGAGCTTGTCGGCGGCACGATCGATGCCACCCTGCAGCGCGGCACGGGAGGCATCGCCCTCCGGCAGTTGCGCCAACAGGCGCTGCCAGAAGTCGATGGCTTCCTGGAAGCGTTCGCCCTCGAACGCAGCGATGCCACGCAGGCCAAGGCTGGTGACTTCTCGTGGATCGGCTTTCAGCGCTTCATCGGTGAGCGCCTGCAGTTGCGCCGACCATTGTTTGTCGGCGGCGAAGTACAGCGCCTGGGCCCATTGCCCGAGCAGCTCGGGTTGGCGCCCGGCAAGGGCCACGGCACGCTCGAAGGCCTTGGCCGCATCAGCCGGCCGCTGCTCGGCCATGTATGCCCGGCCAAGGAAGTACAGGCCCTCGGCCGAATCCGGCTGGGCCTGCACCGCGCGCTCCAGGCGTGTGGTCATTTCGCTCATCGACTGCGGCGCGCTGGCGAACTCCTGGGTCAACTCGACCTTGTCGGCTGCGCCGAAGTGCAGGTAGAGCCCCAGGGCCATCACCGGCACCAGCACCGCCGCCAGCAGCGGGATGGCCTTGCCCAGGCGGCCCTGGCGCGCCGCATCGTCGCGTTCGGTGTCGGCCAGCAGCTCGCGGGCGGCTTCGTCACGACCCGTGGCCAATTGCCGGTCGTCGAGCACCCCGGCCGCCTGCTGGGCGGACAGTTCGGCGACGCGCTCCTCGTAGAGCGCCACATTGAGGGCGGTACGGTCTTGTTCGGCCTGCTGGCGGCGGTGGCCACGCAGGATCGGCAGCAGCAGGAAAGCCAGGGCGGCGAGCAGCAGCAGGCCCGCGCTAAGCCAGAATTCAGTCATGGGTACGTTCTTTATCCAGCAGTTTGGCCAGACGCTCGCGTTCGTCGGCGGACAGTTCGGTGTTGCCGGCCACAGCCTGCCCGCGGCGGCGACGGACGATCACCGCCAACACCACGAAACCACCGGCCAGGAGAATCCCCGGGCCGAACCAGAGCAGCCAGGTGCGCCCGCTGAGCGCCGGTTTGTAGCGCACGAAGTCGCCGTAGCGATCGACCATGAAATCGACGATCTGCTGGTTGTTCTTGCCTTCACCCAGCATGCGGAAGATCTCGCGGCGCAGGTCGGCGGCGATCGGTGCGTTGGAATCAGCGATGTCCTGGTTCTGGCACTTGGGGCAGCGCAGTTCCTTGGTCAGTTGCTGGTAGCGCTCGCGCTCGGCTTCGTCGCGGAACTGGTAGGTGTCGATGGCGGCCTTGGCCACCCCGGCCAGGCTCAGGCCGAGCACGGCAGCGGTAAGCCAGCGCCTCATGGCCTGGCCTCGTCGACCAGGCCCTGGTACAGCGGCGCCAGCTGCTCGCGCCACACCGTGGCATCGACCACACCGACATGCTTGTAGCGGATGATGCCCTTGGCGTCGATCAGGAAGGTTTCCGGCGCGCCATACACGCCCAGGTCCAGGCCCAGCGTGCCTTGCTGGTCGGCGATGTTCAGCTGGTAAGGGTTATGGAACTCGGCCAGCCACTTCAGCGCGGCGGCATTGTCGTCCTTGTAGTTGACCCCGTGGATCACCACGCCCTGCTCGGCCAGCTGGTTCAGGTAGGGGTGTTCGACCTTGCAGGAGGGGCACCAGGTGCCCCACACGTTGACCAGCGCCGGGTGCCCAAGCAGGTCGGCCTGGGTCAGGGTGCGGTCATCCTGCACCGACGCCAGGGAGAACGCCGGGAATGGCTTGCCGATCATTGCCGAAGGCAGTTCGTCGGGCTTGAGAAACAACCCCTTGTAGAGAAAGACCGCCACCAGCAGGAACACCGCCAGTGGCACCACCATGATCCAACGCTTCATGCAGTTGCTCCAGACACGCCCAGGGCCTCACGCACCCGGGTCTTGACCTTGACGCGGTAGCGCCGGTCGAAGGCCGCCAGCAAGCCGCCCAGGCCGGTCAGCAGACCGCCCAGCCAGATCCAGCGGACATAGGGTTTGATATGCACCCGCACCGCCCAGGCGCCGTTTTCCAGCGGCTCGCCCAAGGCGACATACAGGTCGCGGGTGAAACCGGCATCGATGCCGGCCTCGGTCATCATCGACTGCTGCACGGTGTACAGGCGTTTTTCCGGGTGCAGCACGGACACTTCGCGGCCATTGCGCGAAACGCGAATAGTGCCCTTGTCAGAGATGAAGTTCGGGCCTTCGAAGTGCTTGGCGCCCTCGAACAGGAAGTGGTAACCGCCCAGCTCGACGCTCTCGCCCGGCGCCATGCGCAGATCGCGCTCGGCGCTGTTGTTGCTCGACAGCACCACGCCCAGGGCGCAGACCACCAACCCCAGGTGCGCCAGGTGCATGCCCCAATAGCTGCGGTTAAGCCCACCCAGGCCTTTGACCAGGCCCTTGTGACGGGTCTTGTCGAGGATGTCGCGCACGCCAGCAAGCACCACCCAGGCGGCCAGGGCGAACACGCTGAGGGCCGGCCAGTCGAAGTCATCTACGATCAACCCCGCGACCGGCGCCAGCACCGCGCTACCGATCAGCACCGGGGTCAGCATGCCGGCCAGCCACTTGCCGGGGGTGTCCTTCCAGCGCACCACCACACCGATACCCAGCACCACCATCAGCAGCGCCATCAGCGGCAGGAACAAGGCGTCGAAGTACGGCGGGCCGACCGACAGCTTGGCCCCGGTCAGGGCATCGAGCACCAGCGGGTACAGCGTACCGAGCAGGATCATCGACGCCGCCACCACCAGCACCAGGTTGTTGGCCAGCAGCAGGGTTTCACGGGACCACAGGGCAAAGCCCACCTGGCTCTTGACCACCGGGGCGCGCAGGGCGAACAGGGTCAGCGAGCCGCCGACCACGAACAGCAGGAAGAACAGGATGAAGATGCCGCGCGAAGGGTCGGCGGCGAACGCGTGCACCGAGGTCAGCACACCGGAACGCACCAGGAATGTACCCAGCAGGCTCAAGGAGAACGCGGCGATGGCCAGCAGCACGGTCCAGCTCTTGAACACTCCGCGCTTTTCGGTGACCGCCAGCGAGTGGATCAGCGCCGTGCCCACCAGCCAGGGCATGAACGAGGCGTTTTCGACCGGGTCCCAGAACCACCAGCCGCCCCAGCCCAGTTCGTAGTAGGCCCACCACGAGCCGAGGGTGATGCCGACACCGAGGAAGGCCCAGGCGACGATGGTCCAGGGCCGCGACCAGCGCGCCCAGGCCGCGTCCAGGCGCCCGCCGAGCAAGGCGGCGATGGCGAAGGCGAACGCCACCGAGAAGCCCACATAGCCCATGTACAGCATCGGTGGGTGGACGATCAGGCCGAAGTCCTGCAGCAGCGGGTTGAGGTCGCGACCGTCGCCCGGCACCTGCGGCAGCAGGCGCTGGAACGGATTGGAAGTGATGATCAGGAAACTCAGGAAACCCACGCTGATCATGCCCATGACCGCCAGTACCCGGGCCAGCATCACCTGGGGCAACTGGCGCGAGAAGATCGACACAGCGAAGGTCCAGCCGCCGAGGATCAACGCCCACAGCAGCAGCGAGCCTTCATGGGCGCCCCACACCGCACTGAACTTGTAGTACCAGGGCAAGGCGCTGTTGGAGTTGCTGGCCACATAGGCGACCGAGAAGTTGTCGGTCATGAAGGCGTGGGTGAGACAGGCAAAGGCGAAGGCCAGGAAGGCGAACTGCCCCCAGGCCGCCGGCCGCGCCAGGCCCATCCACAGGCTGTCGCCGCGCCAGGCGCCGAGCAGCGGCACGCTGGCCTGCACGGCGGCGAAGCAGATGGCCAGGATCATCGCCAACTGGCCCAGTTCGGGGATCACCAGGGCCGCGTTCATGGCTTGGCCCCTGCATCGCTGGCGGCCTGGCCGCTTTCCTTCAGGGCCTTGGTGACTTCCGGCGGCATGTATTTCTCGTCGTGCTTGGCCAGTACCTCATCGGCCACCACCACGCCGTCGGCATTGAGCTTGCCGAGGGCGACGATGCCCTGCCCTTCGCGGAACAGGTCGGGGAGGATGCCGCGGTAGGTGATCGGTACCGACTTGCTGTAGTCAGTGACCACGAAGCGCACGTCGAGCGAATCGGCCGAGCGCTGCACCGAGCCTTTCTCGACCATGCCGCCGGCGCGGATGCGGGTGTCCAGGGGCGCCTCGCCGTTGGCGATCTGCGTCGGGGTGTAGAACAGGTTGATGTTCTGCTGCAGCGCGCTCAGGGCAAAGCCCACGGCGACGCCGACACCGGCCAGCAGGCCGAGGATGATGAACAGGCGTTTCTTGCGCTGCGGATTCACGGTTTGTTCTCCCGGCGCAGACGACGCGCCTCTTCTTGCAGGTAGCGACGGCGGGCCAGCAGGGGCGCGGCGACATTCAGCGCCAGCACTGCCAGGCAGATGCCGTAGGCCGACCAGACGTACAAGCCATGGTGGCCCATGGCGAGGAAATCACTGAAGGAGGTAAAGCTCATCGTGCCGCCCCCCGGCCAAGCTGGCTCAATACCTCATCCTTGACCCAACTGGCCCGCGCCTCGCGCTTGAGCACTTCCAGACGCATGCGCAGCAGCAGCACAGCGCCGAAGAAACAATAGAAGCCCAACGCGGTGATCAGCAGCGGCGCCCACATTTCCACCGGCATTGCCGGCTTTTCGGTGAGGGTGAAGGTGGCGCCCTGGTGCAGGGTGTTCCACCACTCCACCGAGTACTTGATGATCGGGATGTTGATCACGCCGACTATCGCCAGCACCGCGCAGGCCTTGGCCGCGCTGTCGCGGTTGCTGATGGCCTGGCCCAGGGCAATGATGCCGAAGTACAGGAACAGCAGGATAAGCATGGAGGTCAGGCGCGCATCCCAGACCCACCAACTGCCCCAGGTGGGCTTGCCCCAGATCGCCCCGGTGACCAGCGCCACGGCGGTCATCCAGGCACCGATGGGCGCCGCGCACTGCAGCGCGACATCGGCCAGTTTCATCTTCCACACCAGCCCCACCACGCCTGCCACGGCGAGCATCACATAGCACGACTGCGCCAGCATGGCGGTCGGCACATGGATATAGATGATGCGGAAGCTGTTGCCCTGCTGGTAGTCCTGGGGGGCGAAGGCCAGGCCCCAGGTGATGCCGACCAGCAACAGCACGATGGCGCAAACGGTCAGCCACGGCAGCATGCGGCCGCTGATGGCATAGAACCATTTTGGGGAGCCCAGCTTGTGGAACCACGTCCAGCTTATTTTCATCAGGGTACATCCAGGGTGTTGGCCGGGCTGCAATGCCCGGCACTCGTTATTCGCCGACGCTGATCTTCAGCCCGGCCGCGATCGCAAAGGGTGCCAGTGTCACCGCCAGCGCCGTCAGGCTGGCGAGCCAGAGCAGATGGCCAGTGGCGGGCATATTCTGCAACGCCGCCTGCAACGCACCACTGCCCAGGATCAATACAGGGATATACAACGGCAGAATCAGCAATGCCAGCAGCAGGCCGCCGCGCTTGAGACCGACCGTCAGCGCCGCCCCTACCGCACCCAGCAGGCTCAACACCGGCGTACCCAGCAGCAAGGAAGCGAGCAGCACCGGCAGGCAACTGGGTGGCAGGCCCAGCATCAGTGCCAGCAATGGTGCCAACAATACCAGCGCCAACCCGGAAAAGATCCAGTGCGCCAGCACCTTGGCCAGCACCAGCATGGCCAGCGGATGCGGCGAAAGCACCCACTGCTCGAGCGAGCCGTCCTCGAAATCACTGCGGAACAACCCGTCCAGCGACAACAATACCGCCAGCAAGGCCGCGACCCAGACCAGTCCTGGCGACAAGGTTTGCAACAATTGCGTCTCTGGCCCCACCGCCAGCGGAAACAGGGCGACGACAATGGCGAAGAACACCAGCGGGTTGGCCAGCTCCGCCGGGCGGCGGAACAACAGCCGCGCCTCGCGACGTAACAGCAGAAGGAATACGCTCATGCCGCCCATTGCCCCAGGTTCAGCTCGCGATAGCCGGATGGCTTGCGTTCGAGCGAATGGTGGGTGGTCAGCACCACGGTACCACCCTGCTCGCAGTGTGCTGCAAGGTGCGCTTCCAGTTGCGCCACGCCCTGCTTGTCGAGGGCAGTGAATGGTTCGTCGAGGATCCACAGCGGCGGGCTGTCCAGGTACAGCCGGGCCAGGGCCACGCGGCGCTGCTGGCCGGCAGACAAGGTATGACAGGGCACGTCCTCGAAACCGCGCAGGCCGACGGCCTCCAGCGCCTTCCAGATCGCCTCGCGGTTGGCTGGGCGGTGCAACGCGCAGAGCCAGGCAAGGTTTTCTTCGGCGGTGAGCAGGTCCTTGATCCCGGCGGCATGGCCAATCCACAGCAGGATGCTGGCCAGGGCATGGCGTTGTTCGGCCAACGGCTCGCCTCCCAGCAGGATCTGCCCGGCAGTGGGCTGCATGAGCCCGGCCAGCAGGCGCAGCAAGCTGGTCTTGCCGCTACCGTTGGGGCCGGCGATCTGCAGCATGTCGCCGGGGTGCAGCTCGAAGTGCAGGTGCTCGAACAGCAGCCGCCAGTCGCGCTCGCAGGCCAGGCCCGCGGCTTGGAGGTGAAGGGTCACGGTATCGCCTTATGCAGTCTGTGTCTCAAGTCGCTCCAACCCCTGCCGTTATACTGGCAATGGCGAGCGAGCGGCATTATTGCACGCGCCACGGCGCTGCCAAGAGGGCTGGTTCGACAGGTTGTATACAATCATGACTGAAATCAATAGTCTCAGCATACAAACCGCGGTAAGCGCCCAAGCGACAAGGGCCGCGATGTCCGGCGAACTGCTGCGCCTGCTGCAGGCCCAGCCCGGTCTGCTGCCGCCTGGAGAAAGCGCCGAAGCCGAGGTCGTCACCCTGCGCCAGATCGGCCAGGAATTCCAGATGCTGCTGCGGCTGACCCAGGTCAATGGCAACCAGATCCAGGTATTGACCACCGCCAGCCAGCCGATGCCCCCCGGCAGTTTGATCACCGTCACCCAGCCCGAGAGCAGCCGCCTGGCGGTGATGGTGCAGCAGGCCAGTGCCGGCAACATCGCCACCTTGACTCAACTGGATACCCGGCAGCTCCCGGTCGGCACCCTGCTGCAGGCCAAGGTGCTGACCAGCCAGGCACTGCCGCAAAGCCCTGGCTCAGCCGTCACCTTCCGCTCGCTGGTGAGCCTGCTCAACAGCAGCCAGGCCGGTGCCACCCTGGCCATCGACAGCCCGCGCAGGCTTCCCGTGGGCAGCCTGCTCAGCGCGCTGGTGCAGGGCGAACAGGCGCTGCGCTTCGTGCCCCTGAGCGGCCGTCAGGACCAGTTGGCCGTTACCCAGCACCTGTCGACCCAGCAAAGCCTGCAGGCCTCCTTGCCGGGCGTGCTCAACAGCCTGCAGCAGATCGCCAGCAGCCCCGATGCAGCCCCGGAGCTGCGCGCCAGTGCCGAGCGTCTGCTCGCCAGCCTGCCGGAAGCGCGGCAACTCGGCGATGCGAAGAACCTGGCCCAGGCACTGAACAACAGCGGCACGTTCTTCGAATCCAAGCTGCTGGGCGGGCTGGCCAGCGGCATCGCGCCCGACCTCAAGGCACAACTGGTCAAGCTGGTGGCCCAGGCGCTGCCCAGCGTGCCCGGCCATCCACCGCTGGCCACCGCGCTGGCCACCGGCACCCTCGCCCAGGCCCTGCCAGGCCTGGCGCGCAGCGCCCTGGGCATGCTCGGCCAGGTCAGCCCACGACCGCTGCCGAGCGCTTTCCCCCTGCCCTCGCGGCTGCTGCAGAAGCTGGAAAGCGAAGGCGACCTGCAGCAGCTGCTGCGCCTGGCCGCCGCGGCGATCTCCCGGCTGCAGAGCCATTCGCTGTCCAGCCTGCAGCAGAGCGGCACACTCGACAACGGTAACCAGCAGACTACCTGGCAGACCGAGATCCCGGTTCGCCATGGCCAGGAATTCATTCCCCTGCAAGTGAAGCTGCAACGCGAAGAAACCCCTGAACAACAGGCCGACCGAGAACGCGAACAGGATGATCCGATGAAAGCTTTGTGGCGCATCGAGCTGGCTTTCGACCTGTCGCCGCTCGGCCCTCTGCAGGTCCAGGCGCAACTGGCCCAGGGCCGACTGTCCGGCCAGCTGTGGGCACAGCAGGAACAAACCGCGCGCCTGATCGACAGCCAGCTGGGTGCCTTGCGCGAACGCCTGGTGGCCCGCGGCCTCGACGTCGGCGATCTGGAATGCCACCCCGGCACGCCGCCCCAAGGCCCGCGCACGCGCCTGGAACAACGCTGGGTGGACGAGAACGCATGAGCAGCAAGCAACCGCGCCAGGCCATTGCCCTGAGCTACGATGGCCAGCAGGCTCCAACCCTGAGCGCCAAGGGAGACGACGAACTGGCCGAAGCCATCCTCGCCCTGGCCCGCGAGCACGAAGTGCCGATCTACGAGAACGCCGAGCTGGTGCGCCTGCTGGCGCGCCTGGAATTGGGCGAACAGATACCCGAGGCGCTGTACCTGACCATCGCCGAAATCATCGCCTTTGCCTGGCAGCTACGTGGCAAGGTACCAGCGGGGTTCAGCGATGAGCCCAGCGCACCACGGGACGTCACACCGGTAGCCGCGCTACTGCCACCGGGCGGCAACGGGTAATTAGCTACCGCGCCTAGCTTGCAAAAGCCATTCAGCCTTGCCATTCCCACAAATGAGCAAGGTGAACAACATGTCTACAAGCCGCATCAACGCCGCCGGCGTTCAGTACGTCGTCGACCACCTGAGCCACGTACCGCGCCCTGATGTGGAAGCCAGCCGAGCAATCCAGCAATGGCTGGCACAACAGGGCCATGACCTGGCCGCTGAGCAGATCGACGTCGTCACCCTGCATTACCGCCCTGATGGACCGAGTCGCTACCTTGGCGCGGTTACCCAGCGCATGAGTTTGCCCCAGGCGGTACTGAGCAACTGGCAAGGTGAATCCAACAACAACCTGTTCGGCAGTCTGTTTCGCAACCCCTGGGCCGGCACCATGCCTGATCGTCCGCTACGCCTGGTGGAAACACTGCCAGCCCCCGGCTTCAATCACAACGGTGCCGCCTTCGAGGTGTTCAACGGTTTGTTCCGCCGTACCACGCCACAGCGCTATGACACCACGACTCATCTGCCGATAGCCGCAGAAGCGTTCCAAAGGTTCATAGAAGACCTGGACTTCCATACACCCTTCAAGGCCCAGCTGGACCGCTACTGGAACGAACATCTGCAAGACCACAGACTTGCCTGCAAGCTCAACTTCATAGCCGCCTGTAACAAGCAGGTTGGCGAAGACAGCCTCAGCGAGCCGGCCAGGAAGCTCATCTGGCAAGCCGCCGGGTTGATGCCCTGCGCCAGGCAGCTGCACAGGAGTACGCTGAACATCTACGGCTACGCCGCTACCGACCTGTTGTATCTGAACGACCCTGCCAGCGACCTGACCGTACTCTACATGCCCGGTAACAGCTCGCCATTGCTGGAGTTCAACAGCAAGGCACTTATGAAGGACTGGGTTGGCCGCCAGTGCCAGGATCCGGCAAAGCGTCACGCCTTGAAACAGTACTTCCGACTGGCCGACCGCCCGCAAGGCGTCGACTTCAGCGGCCTGGAAACCGCCCTCGACGGCCTGGCCGACTATCCGGCCCCCCACCCGTTGCCCCCTGAACACGGCTACTTCAATGATGACGGTACCTGGCCGCCACGGACCTATGTCGACTATCGGCCCGACGAATACAACCCAAGGCTTGAAGGCGACCTGTTCCAGGCACTGGCCGAGCGTCAGCGCCAACGCAGTTATGACGATGCCGACTTTCTCATCACCCGCGACAGCCAAGTCAGCAAAGCCCGCTGGATCGGCTACCTGAGCGCCACGCTCAACCTGCTGGCACCGTTTTGTCTCGTGGTGCCGGGCCTTGCTCCCCTGCTGGCCCTGGGCGGCGTCGTACAGCTGGGCCTGGGGCTCGACCAGGCGATCAACGGTCGGACACTGCAAGAGAAGGAAGCCGGTGTCGGGAACATCACCTGGGGCCTGTTCAATGCCGTGCCATTGGCAATCGCTGGCGCCCGTGGAGCCAAGGCGCTGTTCGAGTTCAAAAGCGAGGGTTTCGTCTCGCCTACGCGCCTGAACGAACAGTTCGGTTACCCACTGAGCCCGATCACTCCACCTCGCTTTCCGGAACCTGAGGGTGCGCGCTATTTCCACACGCCCGAGTCGATCCTCCCCCTACCGGATGGCGACCAGGCCATCGCCGATTCCGTTGTTCGAGTGCCGCTCTACAACGGCGATCCCGACCACCTCAGGGTGAGCATCGCTGACTACAACGATCACGTCGTTTATGACGTGGAGCGCGATGTATTCATTCGTGAAGAGGACCTCAACGAGATAGACCCCGTCGGTTACATAGCCCAGGCCGGAAGAAGGGACCTGGTGCCGGCGCCCACCACCCGCCTAATCACCAACGCCATGCGCACCCGAAGCCTGCGTGCGCTGGGGGTCAACCTTCCGTTACCGGTAGAAATACCGATGCAAGCCACTGACAGCTACCCCATCCCCAAGACGGTCAATTGCCTCTGGGTAGGCGACAAGGTCATCAACCCTGAACTGCTGACCAACCTGGGCAAGAATGCCGCACGGCTCAAGGACAGTGACTATTCTCTGCGCCTGTTCCTTTCGCGCGCCAACCCCGACGTCTATGCCGAAAACCAGTGGCTGCTCGCTGCGCAGGCACCAGGGCTGCAGGTTCTGCCGCTGGAAGAGCAAGCCTTCTTCAGAGTATTTCGGCAGAGCAAGTACTACGCCCAATATGATGCAGCGCTGGATGGCAATGGCGGTGTCGCCAGCAACTACGCCTCGGCATCCGACGTGTTGCGCTACCCTATGCTGCACCACGAAGGGGGCTTGTACATGGATGTGGACGATACCCTGCTGAGCCAAGGGGAACATCCGCAGGTTATCGATGGGCAAGCGGCGGACAGCCCCAGCGAAGCCATCGACCAGGTTGAACTGAGCACTACGCCCGATGGCCTGCTGCTGGCGCCGCCGATGTCCAACGAAAAGATGGGCATGAACTGCCTTTACAACACCAGCCTGATCGGCAGCCACGCCGGCAACCCCACCCTCGAGGCCATTTCCGAAGAAATGCATGCCCGCTTCCAGACCAATCCGGACTTCTACGACAGCAAGCCCAGCCTGGCCGATGACCCGGCCAACTTCTATCGCTATGCCAACCGCCTCAGCCGCATGACCGGCCCAGCCTTGCTCAGCGATGTGGTCGACCGCCACCTGCCGGCGCTGCGCACCTTGCGCCAGATCGTCAATCTGTACGCCATGCCACGGATCAACGCCTACCAATACCTCGACCTGCAGCGTGGCAAGGACGCCGTGCGCACGCTGCTGCCGCTGAATCGCTTCGCCAAGGTCGGCGGCAATCACTCATGGAGCAAATAAGTCAGTAGCAAGGTGCAGGGAACTACCTCGCACAGTCGCTGAGTGGTCTTTTACCGCGAACTGGATATCGCCAATCATCGTGATTGGGACAAAACCCAAGAAAAAACAAGGCGACTTGCGTCGCCCTGTTCATCACTCGCCGCGGTGCAGCTTGCTCATCAACTGCGCCTCGGCCTGGGTCAACCCACAGGTCTGGGTCAACTCCTCGACACTGGCGCCCATCCCCACCAGCTTGGCGGCCTGGGCGAAAGTGACGCTATTAGGGTCGCGCTGCTCGAGTTGCTGGAGCTTCTCGGGCAGCGGCGCCACTACCGCGCGCAGTTCATGTATCGCTTCGCCCATGCGCACGGTGCCATTCTGGTAGTCGTCCAGGCGTTTGGCGAGGTCCTTGATGCGCTGGTCACGCAGCGCATCGCCCTGGGCCTGCTGGGCGGCCAGCTCGCGCTGGCGCTTGCTGTAGTTGAGGAAGAACCACAGGCTCAGCGCCCACAGCAGCGCCAGGAAGATGACAGCAACCTCGAAGATCAACTCAGATGTTCTCCAGCTCGGACCACTCTTCCTCGGTCATCATCTTGTCCAGTTCGACCAGGATAAGCAGCTCGCCGTTCTTGTTGCACACGCCCTGGATGAACTTGGCCGACTCTTCGTTGCCGACGTTCGGCGCGGTCTCGATCTCCGACTGGCGCAGGTACACCACTTCAGCGACGCTGTCGACGAGGATGCCGACCACCTGCTTGTCCGCCTCGATGATGACGATACGGGTGTTGTCGGTGACTTCGCTCGACATCAGGCCGAAGCGCTGGCGGGTGTCGATCACCGTCACCACGTTGCCGCGCAGGTTGATGATGCCCAGCACATAGCTGGGGGCGCCCGGTACCGGGGCGATCTCGGTGTAGCGCAGGACTTCCTGCACCTGCATGACATTGATGCCGTAGGACTCGTTGTCCAGACGGAAGGTTACCCACTGCAGGATCGGATCTTCGGAACCTTGTGCAGACGACTTTTTCATTCCCCTAGCCCTCAAAATCCGCCATTGGCGGTGTGCTCTGTATTGCCGCGGCAGTAGCGGCGTTGATTCAGTTGTGTTTGGTGTTCATCTGCTTGACCGCGCCACTGGCAATCAGCTCGGCCAGTTCGGCGACATCGAGCAGCGCGCACATGTGTTCAATCACCGTGCCGGCCAACCATGGGCGTTGGCCACGCTGGCTGCGCCATTTGATCTCGTTCGGGTCCAGGCGCAGCGAGCGGCTGACCTGGTGCACGGCCAGCCCCCATTCGTAGCCCTGGACCGAAATGACGTATTGCAGGCCCTGGCGGAAGTCGTCCCGGTAGCGGTCAGGCATGACCCAGCGGGCAGTATCCAGCACCTTGAGGTTGCCCGCCTGGCAGGTGAGGATGCCGAGGAACCAGTCCGGCTGGCCGAACAGCGGCGTCAGCTCCTGGCCGGCCAGGGTATAGATCGAGCCCAGGCACACCAGCGGTACCGCCAGGGTCAGCCCGGCGACATCGAACAGCAGGCATTCGAATGGTTCGGCGGCCCATTCAGGGCGCCCATCGACCGTCGCCGGAGGTGTTGGCGCGGCAGGCGCCGCCGGCACGTGCAGCTCCACCAGTGGCGTCGCCGGCTCGATGGCCGGGGCTTCGGTCAACAGCGGGATGCTGGCTTCAGCCACCACCTCGCGCTCGACCACTGCTACCACCGGCTCCATGACAGGCGTGGCGGGCGGCAGCACGGTTGGCAGGACCTTGGCCTGCGGTTCGGCGAAGGGCCGGGACGCAGGCGCGGCTGGCATGACCTGGCGCTGAGCATCGCGGGCCTGCTCCTCGCGGACCGCCGCCTCGAACTCATCGCCGGGAGCCTGCTCCACGGGCGGCGCGACAGGCAGATCCCGCTCGGGCGGCAACTCGAACGGCTCGGTGGCTTCCTGCAGCAAACCATCAAGGTAGGACTGCAAGGCCATCTGTGGCTTGCTGGTGATGTGCGGTGCCTGGTTCATCAGGCCACCTGCAGCGCGGAGCGGTAGGTGAGCAGATGCTTGAGCAGCGCCCGGTAGGCCACCACGCCACGGCTCTTGCCATCGAACTGCGAGGGCGTGACGCCGTTGCGGCTGGCATCGCGCAGGCGCGTATCCACCGGGATGTAGCCTTGCCAGACCTGATCGCCATAGGTGTCGCGCAGCACTTTCAAGGTACCCAGCGAAGCTTGCGTGCGGCGGTCGAACAGGGTCGGCACGATCTGGTACGGCAACGCCTGCTTGCGCGAACGGTTGATCATGCCCAGCGTGCCAACCATGCGCTCCAGGCCCTTGACCGCGAGAAACTCGGTCTGCACCGGGATCACCAACTGCTGACTGGCGGCCAGGGCGTTGACCATCAGCACGCCCAGCAAGGGTGGGCTGTCGATCAGGGCGAAGTCGAAATCCTGCCACAGCTGCGCCAGACTCTTGGCGATCACCAGGCCCAGGCCACTCTGGCCCGGCGACTGACGCTCGAGCACCGCCAACGCGGTGCTCGACGGCAGCAGCGAGATACGCTCGTCACTGGTGGGTAGCAGCAGCTGGCCTGGCAGCCCCTCGGGCACCGTGCCTTTGTGCAGGAACAGGTCGTAGCAGCTGTGCTCCAGCGCATCGGGGTTGTGCCCGAAATAACTGGTCATCGAGCCGTGCGGGTCGAGGTCGACCACGACCACGCGCTTGCCCGCCTCGGCCAGCAGGCCGGCCAAGGCGATGGTGGTGGTGGTCTTGCCGACGCCACCTTTTTGATTGGCTACTGCCCAGACTCTCATCGTGCGTTGCTTCCTCCCGGTATGGCCGCCTGCCCTGCCGGGAACGGTGTGAAGTTCAGTGACGGGGATTTGACGAAATCAGCCCCCGGTCCTCGGTGCTGGCGAGGCTGGTGCACTTTGTGTGCCAGCCCGGCGCATCGCCGCATCCGGGGTGGCGTTGGCGCTGCCGCTGCCGGTCAGGCTGCGACGCACCTCCAGATTGCGCGAAATCACCAGTACCACCCGGCGGTTGCGCGCACGGCCGTCGGCATTATCGTTGCTTGCCACCGGCTGGTACTCGCCGTACCCCACCGATGCCATGCGCGCCGGGTTGACCCCTTCCATGGCCAGCAAGCGGACGATGCTCGCGGCCCGCGCCGACGACAGCTCCCAGTTTGTAGGGTACTGGGCGGTGCGGATCGGCAGGTTGTCGGTGAAACCCTCGACGTGCACCGGGTTGGCGAACGGCCTGAGGATCTTCGCCACCTTCTCGATGATCTCGAAGGCGACATCACTGGGCATGGCATCGGCGCTGGCGAACAACAGCGAGGAGTTGAGCTCGATCTCCACCCACAGTTCATTACCGCGCACGGTCATCTGGTTGGACTTGATCAGGTCGCCGAAGGCGTCACGCACATCGTCGGTGATGGTCTTGAGCGGGTCGACGCTGGTCTGTGCCAGGCCCGCGTCGGTCTGCTCGCTGTCCTTGATCAACGGCTCGGCCGGTTTGACGCTCAGCGGTCGCTCGTCGCCGATCGGGATCGGCTTCATGCTGCGCTCGGGGTCGTTGAACACCCCGATCAGTGCCTGGGAAATCTGCTTGTACTTGCCTTCGTTAATCGACGAAATCGAGTACATGACCACGAAGAAGGCGAACAGCAGGGTAATGAAGTCAGCATACGAGACCAGCCAGCGTTCGTGGTTCTCGTGCTCTTCGATCTTGCGACGGCGGGCCATGGCTTACTCCATGAAGCCTTGCAGCTTCAGCTCGATCGAGCGTGGGTTCTCGCCTTCGGCGATCGACAGCAGGCCTTCGAGCAGCATCTCGCGGTAACGCGACTGGCGCAGGGTGATGGCCTTGAGCTTGTTGGCGACCGGCAGCAGAATCAGGTTGGCACTGGCCACGCCATAGATGGTGGCGACGAAGGCCAC
The DNA here is from genome assembly GCF_057809275.1 of Pseudomonas sp. FG36. Classification (NCBI taxonomy): domain Bacteria; kingdom Pseudomonadati; phylum Pseudomonadota; class Gammaproteobacteria; order Pseudomonadales; family Pseudomonadaceae; genus Pseudomonas; species Pseudomonas sp. FG36. Next base: position 109,914 of record NZ_JBMDJQ010000014.1, on the reverse strand, counting down.
GGCGATGCCGTTGCCCAGTTGCGACGGATCGGCGAGGTTGCCCATCACATGGATCAGGCCCATTACCGCGCCGATGATACCGATGGTCGGCGCGTAGCCGCCCATGCTCTCGAACACCTTGGCGGCCTGGATGTCACGGGACTCCTGGGTCAAAAAGTCGACTTCGAGGATGCTGCGGATGGCTTCCGGCTCGGCGCCGTCGACCAGCAACTGCAGGCCTTTGCGCGCATAGGGATCGGGCTCGGCATCGGCCACGCCTTCCAGGCCCAGCAGGCCTTCCTTGCGCGCCGTCAGGCTCCAGTTCACCACCCGGTCGATGCCGCCGGCCAGGTCCACCCGTGGCGGGAAGAAAATCCAGCGAATGATCTGCAGGGCACGCTTGAACGACGACAGCGGCGACTGCAGCAATGCCGCCGCCAGGGTACCGCCCAGCACGATCAGCGCCGCCGGGCCGTTGATCAACGCACCGACGTGGCCGCCCTCCATGAAGTTGCCGCCGACGATGGCGACAAAGGCGAGGATCAGGCCGATCAGGCTCAACACATCCATCAGACGCACGCCTCGACCAGGTGCTTGCCGATCTCGTCCAGGCTGTAGACGGCGTCGGCGAGGTTGGCCTTGACGATGGCCATGGGCATGCCATAGATCACGCAGCTGGCTTCATCCTGCGCCCACACGGTGCTGCCACCCTGCTTGAGCAGGCGCGCGCCTTCGCGGCCATCGGCGCCCATGCCGGTGAGGACCACCGAGAGCACCTTGTCGCCGTAGGACTTGGCGGCGGAGCCGAAGGTGATGTCCACGCAGGGCTTGTAGTTCAGGCGTTCGTCGCCCGGCAGGATCTTCACCGTGCCACGGCCGTCGACCATCATCTGCTTGCCACCCGGGGCCAACAGGGCCAGGCCCGGGCGCAGTACGTCACCGTCCTCGGCCTCCTTGACACTGATCTTGCACAGTTTGTCCAGGCGCTCGGCGAAGGCCTTGGTGAAAGCCGCCGGCATGTGCTGGATGAGCACGATCGGCGCCGGGAAACCGGCGGGCAGTTGGGTCAGCACCCGCTGCAGCGCCACCGGACCGCCCGTGGAGGTGCCGATGGCAACCAGCTTGTATGGTTTGCGCTTGGGTGCCGGCGAATGCGTGGCAGCCGGTGCCGCGGCGCGGGCCGGGGCGGCAGTGCGCGCAGGCGCGGTACCGGCGAAGCTGCTGGCTGGGGCATGGCTGCTGGCCGGTGCCGGCGCTGCGGCCGGTGCCGGGCTGGAATAGGCACTGAAACGGCGGTTGCTGCGCGAGATGGTGTGGACCTTCTCGCACAGCATCTGCTTGACCTTCTCCGGGTTACGCGAGATGTCTTCGAAATTCTTCGGCAGGTAGTCGACCGCACCGGCATCCAGGGCGTCGAGGGTGACGCGGGCGCCTTCGTGGGTCAGCGAGGAGAACATCAATACCGGCGTCGGGCAGCGCTGCATGATGTGACGCACTGCGGTGATGCCGTCCATCATGGGCATTTCATAGTCCATGGTGATGACATCGGGCTTGAGCGCCAGCGCCTGGTCGATCGCTTCCTTGCCGTTGGTCGCGGTACCCACGACCTGGATCGTCGGGTCGGACGCGAGAATTTCCGAGACACGGCGGCGGAAGAAACCGGAATCATCCACCACCAGGACCTTGACTGCCATAAACACTCCGTTAGGCGGCGCACCCGCCTGGGCGCGCCACCGAAATCAAATACGCCGGGCGGCGTAACGCTTGAGCATGCTCGGGACGTCGAGGATCAGCGCGATACGGCCGTCACCGGTGATGGTCGCGCCGGACATGCCCGGGGTTCCCTGCAGCATCTTGCCCAGCGGCTTGATCACCACCTCTTCCTGGCCGACCAGCTGGTCGACCACGAAACCGATGCGCTGGGTGCCGACCGACAGGATCACCACATGACCTTCGTGCTGCTCCTCGTGCTCGTGGTCCTGGACCAGCCAGCGCTTGAGGTAGAACAGCGGCAGCGCCTTGTCGCGCACGATCACCACTTCCTGGCCGTCGACCACGTTGGTGCGCGACAGGTCGAGGTGGAAGATCTCGTTGACGTTGACCAGCGGGAAGGCGAACGCCTGGTTGGCCAGCATCACCATCAGCGTCGGCATGATCGCCAGGGTCAGCGGTACCTTGATGACGATCTTCGAGCCCTGGCCCTTGGCCGAGAAGATGTTGATCGAGCCGTTGAGCTGGGAAATCTTGGTCTTCACCACGTCCATACCGACACCGCGGCCGGACACATCGGAGATCTCGGTCTTGGTCGAGAAGCCCGGGGCGAAGATCAGGTTGTAGCAGTCCGACTCGCTCAGGCGGTCGGCCGCGTCCTTGTCCATCAGGCCCTTTTCCACGGCCTTGGCGCGCAGGATGCTCGGGTCCATGCCCTTGCCGTCGTCGGAAATCGACAGCAGGATGTGGTCACCTTCCTGCTCGGCGGACAGTACCACCCGACCCATGCGCGACTTGCCGGAGGCCTCACGCTCGTCGGGCATCTCGACGCCATGGTCGACGGCGTTGCGCACCAAGTGCACCAACGGGTCGGCCAGGGCCTCGACCAGGTTCTTGTCCAGGTCGGTTTCTTCGCCGACCAGTTCCAGGTTGATCTCTTTCTTGAGCTGGCGGGCCAGGTCGCGAACCAGGCGCGGGAAACGCCCGAAGACCTTCTTGATCGGCTGCATGCGCGTCTTCATGACCGCGGTCTGCAGGTCGGCGGTGACCACATCGAGGTTGGACACGGCCTTGGACATGGCCTCGTCACCGCTGTTAAGCCCCAGGCGCACCAGGCGGTTACGCACCAGCACCAGCTCGCCGACCATGTTCATGATCTCGTCCAGGCGCGCGGTGTCGACCCGCACGGTAGTCTCCGCCTCGCTGGCGCCATGCTTGTCGGCGGCCGGTGCTGGCGCCCGGGCCGGAGCGGCAGGCTTGGCAGCGGCTGGCGCGGGAGCAGGCGCCGGCGCAGGCTTGGCAACCGGCTTGGCTTCGGCCTTGGCCGCGACAGGTGCGGCAACAGCGGCGGTTGGTGCTTCGGCAACAACCGCCTCGCCAGAGAACTTGCCCTTGCCGTGCAACTGGTCGAGCAGCGCCTCGAATTCGTGTTCGGTGATGCTCTCGTCAGTCGCCGCTGGTGCCGCGCTGGCTGCAGGCGCAGCAACGCCAGGCAATGCGTCGACGGCGAAGGTGCCCTTGCCGTGCAACTGATCGAGCAGCGACTCGAACTCGTCGTCGGTGATCTCATCACTGGCAGGGGCAGCGGCCGCTGGCTCACTGGCAGCGGTATCGGGCGAAAACTGGCCTTTGCCGTGCAGCTGGTCGAGCAACGACTCGAATTCGGCGTCGGTAATCTCGTCACCACCCGCGCTGACCTGTTCACCCTGCAGTTGCTCGTGAACCTCGGCTTCGGCCTTGACTGCATCGAGCGAGTCGAGCAGTTGCTCGAACTCGGTGTCGGTGATGTCGGGCTCGGCAGCCGGCGCTTCGGCGACAACGGCCACCTCTACCGGTGCCGGCTCTTCGGCGCCAGCGGGCTCGGCCAGGCGCGACAGCGCCGCCAGCAGCTCGCGGGTGGCCGGCGTGACGTCGGTGCGCTCACGTACCTGGCCGAACATGCTGTTGACCGTGTCGAGTGCTTCGAGCACCACGTCCATCAGCTCCGCGTCGACCCGGCGCTCACCTTTGCGCAGGATGTCGAACACGTTCTCGGCAATGTGGCAGCACTCCACCAACTCATTGAGCTGAAGGAAGCCGGCGCCCCCTTTTACAGTGTGGAAACCGCGGAAAATCGCGTTGAGCAGATCCGCATCATCAGGCCGGCTTTCCAGCTCGACCAATTGCTCGGACAGTTGCTCGAGGATTTCGCCGGCTTCTACCAGGAAATCCTGAAGGATTTCTTCATCGGCGCCGAAGCTCATTAAACGTGCTCCTTAAAAACCCAGGCTGGACAACAGATCGTCGACATCGTCCTGGCTGGACACGACGTCTTCACGCTTATCGGCATGAATCTGCGGACCTTCACCCCGAGTCGGATGTTTTTCTTGATCTTTTTCAGCACGCAACTGCTGGTGGTCATGTTCGATACCGGCAAAGCGGTCGACCTGGCTTGCCATCAGCACGAGCTTGAGCAGATTGCTTTCGACTTCGGTGACCAGCGTGGTCACCCGTTTGATCACCTGGCCGGTGAGATCCTGATAATCCTGGGCCAGGACGATATCGTTGATATGGCCTGCGACCTTCTGATTACCTTCGGCGCTGTGCGTCAGGAAACTGTCCACACGCTTGACCAGCTCACGGAACTCCGGCGCCGCCACCTCGCGGCGCATGAAGCGCTGCCAGTCGGCGGACAGGCTCTGGGCCTCGGTAGCAAGGTCGTTGAGCACCGGGGTGCACGCCTCCGCCAGGTCCATGGTGCGGTTGGCCGCACCTTCGGTGAGGCGGACCACGTAGGAGAGGCGCTCGGCGGCATCGGTAATCTGCGACACTTCCTCGGCCTGCGGCATGGCCGGGTCGATCTGGAAGTTGACGATTGCACTGTGCAGTTCGCGGGTGAGCTTGCCGACTTCCTGATACAGCCCGCGGTCGCGGGTCTGGTTCAGTTGGTGGATCAGCTGCACCGCCTCACCGAACCGGCCGCGCTCGAGGCTCTCGACCAGCTCCTGGGCATGCTTCTTCAGGGTTGATTCGAACTCACCCAAAGAGTTGTTGGTTGACTCCATTGCGCCCCCCAGACGTGACTCAGCCGTTGACGCGTTCGAAGATCTTTTCGATCTTTTCTTTCAGCGCCAGGGCGGTGAAAGGCTTGACCACATAGCCGTTCACGCCGGCCTGGGCAGCTTCGATGATCTGCTCGCGCTTGGCTTCCGCGGTGACCATCAGTACCGGCAGGTGCTTGAGGCGCTCGTCGGCGCGAACGGCGCGCAGCAGGTCGATACCGGTCATGCCCGGCATGTTCCAGTCGGTCACCAGGAAATCAAAATGCTCGCTGGTGAGCATCGGCAGTGCCGTGTTGCCGTCATCAGCTTCCTTGACGTTGGTGAACCCCAGGTCACGCAACAGGTTCTTGATGATCCGCCGCATCGTCGAAAAGTCGTCAACGATGAGGATTTTCATGTCTTTGTTCAATTAGACCTCCAAGCAGTCTTTAACGCGCTCGGCGCCGAGCGCGCGCTCAATCAATTCGGCACTACAAAAAAACGACTGCACTGAACCCGGGTTCAACGTGCCCGCCACTCCCCAAGGCGGCTGCGCAAACGCGCGGCGCACTGGCTGTGCAACTGGCTGACACGCGATTCGCTGACCCCCAGCACCTCACCGATTTCCTTGAGGTTCAGCTCTTCGTCGTAGTACAGCGCCAGGACCAGGCGCTCGCGCTCCGGCAGGTTGGCGATCGCATCGGCCAGCGCAGCCTGGAAGCGCTCGTCTTCCAGGTCACGCGCTGGCTCCAGCTGGCCGCTGGCACCGTCCTCGTGCAGCCCTTCATGTTCGCCGTCCTGCAGCAGGTCGTCGAAACTGAACAGGCGGCTGCCCAAGGTGTCATTCAAAATCCCGTAGTAATCATCGAGACTCAATTGGAGTTCGGCAGCAACCTCGTGATCTTTAGCGTCGCGGCCAGTCTTTGCTTCGACACAGCGGATCGCGTCACTGACCATGCGCGTGTTGCGGTGCACCGAGCGTGGCGCCCAATCCCCCTTGCGCACCTCGTCGAGCATGGCGCCGCGAATACGGATACCGGCGTAGGTTTCGAAACTGGCACCCTTGCTGGCATCGTATTTGTTGGCCACTTCCAGCAAGCCGATCATCCCGGCCTGGATCAGATCCTCGACCTGGACGTTGGCCGGCAGGCGTGCCAGCAGGTGGTAGGCGATACGCTTGACCAACGGCGCGTAGCGCTCGATCAGCTCGTACTGCGCATCCTTGGCGGCCTTGCTGTACATCTTGAAACCGCTCGCGTTCATAGCACCGGCCCTGCACTGGTGGGCTGCACCAGGCGCTCGACAAAGAATTCCAGGTGCCCGCGCGGGTTGGCAGGCAGCGGCCAGCTGTCGACCTTCTGCGCGATGGCCTTGAACGCCAGCGCACACTTGGACCGAGGGAAGGCCTCATAGACCGCCCGCTGCTTCTGCACGGCCTTGCGCACGCATTCGTCGTAAGGCACGGCACCGACGTATTGTAGGGCGACGTCGAGGAAGCGGTCCGTGACCTTGGTCAACTTGGCGAAAAGGTTGCGGCCTTCCTGCGGGCTCTGGGCCATGTTGGCCAGCACACGGAATCGATTCATCCCGTAATCGCGGTTGAGCAGCTTGATCAGCGCGTAGGCGTCGGTGATCGAGGTCGGCTCGTCGCACACCACCAGCAGCACTTCCTGGGCGGCGCGGACGAAGCTGACCACCGAGTCACCGATACCCGCAGCCGTGTCGATCACCAGCACATCGAGGTTGTCGCCGATATCGCTGAAGGCCTGGATCAGGCCGGCGTGTTGCGCGGGCGCCAGGTGCACCATGCTCTGCGTGCCAGAGGCCGCCGGAACGATGCGCACACCACCCGGGCCTTGCAACAGCACATCGCGCAGCTCGCAGCGGCCTTCGATCACATCGGCGAGGGTGCGCTTGGGCGTGAGCCCCAGCAGAACGTCGACATTGGCCAGGCCCAGGTCGGCGTCCAGCAACATCACCCGGCGGCCGAGCTCGGCCAGCGCCAGGGACAGGTTCACTGAAACGTTAGTCTTGCCGACGCCACCTTTGCCACCGGTCACGGCGATCACCTGTACGGGATGCATGCTACCCATGTCTGTTCTTTACCTTGTCTCGCTTGGACCCAGGCCACATGAGGGGCTGAACATTCAAGGCCACGGTCCGGCCGGGCAACCCCATGATGTAGGTACTTTGCACAGTATTCACCCTCAACCCGCGCGCTTGCCAGGGCTGTGGTACAGATCAGCGAACATGTCGGCCATGGCCTCGTCGCTGGGCTCTTCCTGCAATTGCACACTGACGGCGCGGCTTACCAACTGGTGCTTGCGCGGTAGCTGCAGGTCGTCGGGAATGCGCGGCCCATCGGTCAGATAGGCCACCGGCAATTCATGACTGATGGCCAGGCTCAGCACTTCGCCGAGGCAGGCCGTTTCGTCGAGTTTGGTCAGGATGCACCCGGCCAGGCCGCAGCGCTTGTAGCTGTGGTAGGCGGCGGTGAGCACCTGCTTCTGGCTGGTGGTCGCCAGCACCAGGTAATTCTTCGCGGCGATGCCGCGCCCGGCCAGGGTCTCGAGCTGCATGCGCAGCGCCGGGTCGCTGGCCTGCAGGCCGGCGGTGTCGATCAGCACCACGCGTTTGCGCAGCAGCGGCTCCAGGGCCTGGGCCAGCGACTCGCCCGGGTCGACGTAGGTGACCGGCACATTGAGGATGCGGCCCAGCGTCTTGAGCTGTTCCTGGGCGCCGATGCGGAAGCTGTCCATGCTCACCAGCGCCAGGTTGTTCGCGCCGTACTTGAGCACGTAGCGCGCGGCCAGCTTGGCCAGCGTGGTGGTCTTGCCCATGCCGGCGGGGCCGACCATGGCGATCACCCCGCCCTCCTCGATCGGTTCGATCTCGGGCACGTCGATCATCCGCGCCAGATGCGCCAGGACCATGCGCCAGGCATGGCGTGGTTCTTCGATGCCGGCGGTGAGGTCGAGCAGCTCGCGGGCCAGGCCACCGGAAAGGCCGAGGCGCTGCAGCCGGCGCCAGAGGTTGGCCTGTTGCGGCTTGCTGCCTTGCAGCTGGCTCCAGGCGAGCGAACCGAGCTGGACTTCGAGCAGCTCGCGCAAGCCGGTCAGCTCGAAACGCATGGCATCGAACAGGCGTGGATCAACCGGTGCCGACGCCGGCGCGGCAACCGCCGCGGGCTCATCGACATGCTGCTCGATCAGCGGCTCCGAGGCGGTCAGCGGCTGCCCGGCGAACAATTGCCGGTTGCCGCCTTCGACGGCATCGCCACGCCCGGTCAGTTCGGCCTGGGCGGTAACGATGCGCGACTGGGTCTTGCGCAGCTCGTCTTCGAGCTCTGCGTTGGGCACGCGCGGGGCCAGGGCGGACAGCTTGTAGTCCAGCGCAGCCGTCAGCTCGACACCGCCGGCAATGCGCCGGTTGCCAATGATGGCGGCATCGGAGCCGAGCTCATCACGGACCAGCTTCATGGCCTGACGCATATCGGCGGCAAAAAAACGCTTAACTTGCATAACCCACTACCTCAGCCGTTGGGGCCCACGGTGGCAACGATGGTGACTTGCTTGTTGTCAGGTATTTCCTGATACGCCAAAACATGCAAATTCGGTACAGCCAGGCGACCGAAGCGCGACAGCATGGCGCGGATCGGGCCGGCTACCAGAAGGATGGCCGGCTGGCCCTGCATTTCCTGGCGCTGGGCTGCCTCGATCAACGAACGCTGAAGCTTTTCGGCCATGCTCGGCTCAAGAAGAACACCATCTTCCTGACCCTGCCCGGCCCTTTGCAGACTATTGAGCAAGATCTGTTCCAACCTTGGCTCCAAGGTGATCACAGGCAGCTCGGACTCAACGCCGACAATGCTTTGCACGATGGCGCGGGACAATCCGACGCGCACCAGCGCCACCAGCGCGGCGGTATCTTGACTCTTCGCCGCGTTGTTGGCGATGGCTTCGGCAATGCTGCGGATGTCACGCACCGGCACCTGTTCGGCAAGCAGCGCCTGCAGGACCTTGAGCAGGCCCGACAAGGAAATGACACCCGGCACCACCTCTTCGGCCAGTTTCGGCGAGACCTTGGCCAGCACCTGCAGCAGTTGCACCACCTCCTCGTGCCCGATCAGCTCGTGGCAGTGCTTCTGCAGGATCTGGTTGAGGTGGGTGGCGACCACGGTGCTGGCGTCGACCACGGTGTAGCCCAGCGACTGCGCCTGAGCGCGCTGGCCGACATCGATCCACACCGCCTCCAGACCAAACGCCGGATCTCGCGAGGCGATGCCGTTGAGAGCACCGAACACCTGACCCGGGTTGATCGCCAGCTCCCGGTCGGGGTAGATCTCGGCCTCGGCCAGGATCACGCCCATCAGCGTCAGGCGATAGGCGCTGGGCTGCAGGTCGAGGTTGTCGCGAATGTGCACGGTGGGCATGAGGAAGCCCAGGTCCTGGGAAAGCTTCTTGCGCACGCCCTTGATCCGCGCCAGCAACTGGCCGCCCTGGTTGCGGTCAACCAGCGGAATCAGGCGGTAGCCGACTTCCAGGCCGATCATGTCGATGGGGGTGACGTCGTCCCAACCCAGCTCCTTGGTTTCGATGGCGCGTTGCGGCGATGGCAGCAGGTCCTGCTGACGCTGGGCCTCCTGCTGGGCGACGATCTTGGTCTTCTGCTGCTTCTTCCACACCAGGTAGGCGCCACCGGCGGCCAGGGCGCCGAGGCTGAGGAAGGCGACGTGCGGCATGCCCGGCACCAGCCCCATGACGATCATCAGCCCGGCAGAGACCGCCAGGGCCTTGGGCGAATCGAACATCTGCCGATTGATCAGCTTGCCCATGTCCTCGGAACCCGAGGCACGAGTGACCATGATCGCGGCGGCGGTGGACAGCAACAGCGATGGCAACTGCGCCACCAAACCGTCACCGATGGTCAACAGGGCGTAGACCTTGCCGGCGTCGGCGAAGGTCATGTCATGCTGCAACATGCCGATGAGCATGCCGCCGATGAGGTTGATGAACAGGATCAGCAGGCCGGCGATGGCGTCACCGCGGACGAACTTGCTGGCACCGTCCATGGAGCCGTAGAACTCGGCCTCCTGGGCGACCTCGGCACGGCGCGCCTTGGCCTGAACCTGATCGATCAGACCGGCGTTGAGGTCAGCGTCGATGGCCATCTGCTTGCCGGGCATGGCGTCGAGGGTGAAGCGCGCGCTCACCTCGGAGATACGCCCGGCGCCCTTGGTGACCACCACGAAGTTGATGATCATGAGGATGGCGAACACCACCGCGCCGACGACGTAGTTGCCGCCGATCACCACCTCACCGAAGGCCTGGATCACCTTACCCGCGGCGCCGTGGCCTTCCTGACCGTGGAGCATGACCACACGAGTGGAGGCAACGTTGAGCGCCAGGCGCAGCAGCGTCGCCACCAGCAGAATCGTCGGGAACGCGGCGAAATCCAGCGGACGCAAGGCGTAGACGCAGACCAGCAGGACCACGATCGACAGGGCGATGTTGAAGGTGAAGAACACGTCGAGCAGGAACGGCGGGATCGGCAACATCATCATTGCCAGCATCACCAGCAGGAGCAGCGGCACGCCGAGGTTGCCCCGGCCGAGACCGGCCAGGTTGTTACGGGCGCTGCTGATTAACTGAGTGCGATCCACCGCGATTCCTCTTCAAGCAAAACTTTGACGCCCAAGGGGCGCTTGGGCGTGGCTCTGCAAGAAGCCTTCCAACTTTGTCCGCCCAGGCGCAGAATGCGCCAAGGCGGACAGCTGTCAGGACCGGCGGAATCGACAGGTCTTCCTTCAACGGCTCGGCCGCATGCCATTGCCAGCGCGACACTGACGCATCTGGAATACACAGGACAGCAATCAACCAAACTTTCTATGTCGCTGATCAGTATAGTTGCAGCACGTTCATATCACCGGCTGTGCGCATGCGCCAAGAGGCAGAGTTACCCCATTCGTCGTAAGAATCAAAGGAAAAATGAATTTCATCCTTTTCGCCCTCTACCCACTTTCTATCCACCTTTATCCGCCCAAAGCCTATCTGATACCCCGTGAAATCCATAGTCTGATAAATGCGATCCTTATACGCATTCACTCTCTTATTGACCCCGCCTGCGTAAATCCAATTTGTTATGTTCCCCCCAGCATAATCCCAACCCAACGAGGCTTTTGTGAGAACAACAAAAGCCAACCTATGGCCCGTGTCCGACTTCAATCGCAAGTCATAGAGATCAAGATCCCTGACCCCATTTGCAATGCCTTCAGATATATCATGACGCCTGAGCTCGAAGTCTTCGCTGGTATAAGAATAGTTTCGAGACATCGCGTAGACAGTGGCAGAGTTATTGGACCGCCCCCTTGATGTCACGCCCTCACCCGCAGGCAACGAAGCATCCCGAGTATCATAAACCTTACCGCCGATGATCAATTTTGCCGCAACACGTGAACCCGGGGAAGCAGTGGACACTTTGATATAAAAAGTGACAACCGAAGCGCCCGGCTCTTTTGGCAGTGTGTCTGAGGGCGTGGGTTGGTATGGGTAGAACTCAAAATGTATGTCGACAGCACTCCGACTTTGACTGACCGTAAAGTACTCGGACAGCGATTCGCCGGTGTCGTAGTCCACCAGCGTTACAGCATCCAATACCTTCCGAGGAATCGGCACACCCCTCCCTTCACTATCTTCCGCTTTTAGCAAGACCTTTATATAGGTTTGCTGGAGACTATTTCCATAAAGCAGGCAACTGTCATTATCGAATATTGAACCACGGCCCGCCACCTTGAAAAAAGTGATGTTACTAATTTCCGCTGGCAATCGATGCTTGATCTGGAGATTCACGCGCTCTTCGGCTGATTCGAAATCAATCGCTAGACGGTGCACTGCGCCATACCGATCATACGCATCAATCTCCAGCGGCCGCCCCTGAGGAACATTTCCCTCTGCGCGGGAATCACCACGGACTCCTTGAGCAACGACAACGATCTGATGATCGTTGGGTGTCAAAACATGCTTGACAAGACGCTCCGCCAATTCAGTACCAGGTTCGATCACAGGATCGTAAGCAATGGCTGCCGACTGCGGAAATGCGACACCGACGACAGTTGCCAGATGCTGATTGGGTTGACCGTTCCCCCAGCGGATGAGGTTGCACCCCGTTACTGCTGACGAGGCAAAGTCGGCATGCGAAAAATCAACGTACTTTGGGCGCAAGGCATATTCGAAAACGAAACGGTCAAGCCTGTACCATGTAGGGTTGAACAGGCGATCACCCACTCGCATTCTTTTCTGCCAATGGTAATCCTCTGGAAAGCGGTAGCAGGGAGAGGGTTCGGCCAGCAACTTGTGCTCCAACTCAGCTGTCTGCACCCGGACCCCTGGCGCCTGGTCAATGGTGCCGCGCAACGTTAACGCGTCCCCCGGGGCAGCACTGCAGTGCACGTAAAATCTCTTCAATTTACCACTACTCGTTTCGCACGGCAGTTCAACGGGGACTGCCATATCGAAAGCCGACGGATAATAGTCATAGCGGTTGTCGTGATCGGATTGGTAGCACCACCCCAGGCTATCGACAACGCCTGGCAGCGCTACCCATTCCTCGTTAGCGTTCAAATACGCCAGGCCAAGCGAGTCATACTGCGCATCGGTTACTGTCTGACCATCAGCGGGTATGATCAGCACCGTCACTTCTATCTGCTGGCGCCCGTTGTTATAGACGCGGTCACTGCGGGAAGTCAGAAAAATACTGAATTGGTCCAACCAAGGTGATGATTCAGTTGCCGTAACGTTTTCAGAAGGCATGTCCGTCTCTCCTTGATAGATAATCGATGAGCGGACAGCTTAAGTTGCTGCTTAAGGGTAATTCTACTGTCAAAAATGCTAGTTGTACGGTCGCAAAATATAGGAGCAGGATACGCCACCCGGGCGGCACCCGATCTCCCAAGCGCAGAATACATCAAGGCGGACAGCTGTCACTCATCTCACCGCAGGTCCGATGGAATCGGCAGGTCTTCCTTAAGCGGCTCCGGCCATTTGCCCTTGCCGGCGCGACACTAGCAGTTCCAGGTACGCGAGGAAGCCTCTATTACCGTGTACGTGCCGCCAAACCGAACCTCGAACCCAGGCGGAGAGGCATTATTCGAGCGCAAGGACTTTACCTACGACGCTGAACAGGATCGGTACCAGTGCCCGGCAGGTCAGTGGTTGACGCAGTACAAAAACAAACGCCCCGCAAGTCGGGGCGTTTGGCGTAGGGCCTGTCAGTGTGCCTTCACACAGTCTGAATCATCCCAAATTTCCATGTAGCTAATGGGTCCAGTTGCAGCACGTTCATATCACCGGCTGTGCGCATGCGCGGATTGGCAGGATTACCCCATTCATCGTAAGCATTAAGGTAAAAATAAATATCTTCATTAGTTTCGCCTTCTATCCACTTTCTATATACCTTAATTCGTCCAAAGCCTAGCTGGAACCCCGAAAAAACCATAGCCTGAGAAATGCCATCCTTACTCGCAGTCACGCTCTGATTGGCCCCACCTATGTAAATCCAATTTGTTATGTTTCCCCCAGCATAGTCCCAACCCATAGAGGCATTTGTGCCGCCAACAAAAGCCAACCTATGGCCCGTACTCGGCTTTAATCGCAAGTCATAGCGATCAAGATCTCTGACACCTTCTGCGATATCACGATACTCATCATACCTCGTGAGCACGAAGTCTTGGTCGGTATAACGGTAGTCTTGAGACTTCGCGTCGAGAGTGGCAGAATTATTGGACCGCCCCCCTGATGTCATGCCCTCACCCGCAGGTAACGAAGCAGCACGAGTATCATAAACCTTACCGCCGATGGTCAATGTTGCCGCAACACGTGAACGATGGAAAAAAAGCACGGACGCTCTGATATAAAAAGTGACAACCGAAGCGTCTGGCTCTTCTGGCAGCGTGTCTGAGGGCGTGGGTTGGTGTGGATAGAACTCAAAATGCATGTCTAAAGCACTCCGGCTTTGACTGTATGCAAAGTGATGGGACAGCGGTTCGCCGGAGTAGTAGTCTACCAGCCTTACAGTGTCCAGTACCTCCCGAGGGATCGGCACACTACGCCCCTCGCTGTCTTCCGCTTTCAACATGACCTTTATGTAGGTTTGCTGGAGACGATTCCCATAAAAGAGGCACCTGTCATTATCGTTTTTTGAGCCACGGCCCGCCACCTTGAAAAAAGTGATGTTACTAATTTCCGCTGGCAATCGATGCTTGATCTGGAGATTCACGCGCTCTTCGGCTGATTCGAAATCAATCGCTAGACGGTGCACTGCGCCATATCGATCATACGCATCAATCTCCAGCGGCTGCCCCTGAGGAACATTGCCCCCTGCGCGGGAATCACTACGGACTCCTTGAGCAACAACAACAATCTGATTATCGTTGGGTGTCAAAACATGTTTGACAAGACGCTCGGCCAATTCAGTACCAGGCTCGATTACAGGATCGTAAGCAATGGCTGCCGACTGCGGAAATGCGACACTGACGACAGTTGCCATATGCTGATTGGGTTGACCGTCTCCCCAGCGGATCAGGTTGTGCCCCGCTGCTGCTGACGAGGCAAAGCCGGCATGCGAAAAATCAACGTGCTTTGGACGCAAGGCATATTCGAAAACGAAACGGTCAAGTCTGTACCATCCAGGGTTGAACAGGCGATCACCCACTCGCATTCTTTTCTGCCAATGGTAATCCTCTGGAAAGCTGTAGCGGGGAGAGGGTTCGGCCAGCAACTTGTGTTCCAAACTTTCATCTGTCCGCACCCGGACCCCTGGCGCCTGGTCAATGGTGCCGCGCAACGTTAACGCATCCCCCGGGGCGGCACTGCAGTGCACGTAAAATCTCTTCAATCTACCACTACTCGCTTCATACGGCAGCTCAACGGGAACTGCCATATCGAAACCCGACGGATAATAGTCATAGCGATTGTCGCGCTCGGATTGGTAGCGCCACCCCAGGCTATCGACAACGCCCGGCAACGCTACCCATTCGCCACTTGCGTTCAAATACGCCAGGCCAAGGGACTTATACTGTTCTTCGGTTACTGTCTGACCATCAGCGGGGATGATCAGCACCGTTACTTCTATCTGCTGGCGCCCGTTATTATAGACACGGTCACTGCGGGAGGTCAGAAAAATATTGAATTGGTCCAACCAAGGTGATGATTCAGTTGCCGTAACGTTTTCAGAAGGCATGTCCGTCTCTCCTTGATAAATAATCGAAGAGAGGACAGCTTAAGTTGCTACTTAAGAGCAATTCTACTGTCAAAAATGCTAGTTGCACGGTCGCAAAATATAGGAGCAGGATACGCCGCGCGGGCGACACCCGATCTCCCAGGCGTAGAATGCATCAAGGCGGACAGCTGTCACTCATCACGCCGCAGGTCCGATGGAATCGGCAGGTCTTCCTTAAGCGGCTCCGGCCGCTTGCCCTTGCCGGCGCGGCACTAGCAGTTCCAGGCGTGTGAGGAAGCCTCCATTACCGTATACGTGCTGCCAAACCGAACCTAGAACCCAGTCGGAGAGGCATTATTCGAGCGCAAGGACTTTACCTTCGACGTCGAACAGAATCGGTACCAGTGCCCGGCCTGTCAGCGTGTTCTCACACAGTCTGAATCATCCCAAATTTCCATGTAGCTGATGGGGCCAGTTGCAGCACGTTCATATCACCGGCTGTACGCATGCGCGGATTGGCAGGATAACCCCATTCATCGTACGCCTCAAGGTAAAAATAAACATCTTCATTAGTTTCGCCTTCTATCCACTTCTTATATACTTTAATTCGTCCAAAGCCTAGCTGGAACCCCGAAAAAACCATAGCCTGAGAAATGCCATCCTTATGTGCAATCACGCTATGATTGGCCCCACCTATGTAAATCCAATTTGTTATATTTCCCCCAGCATAGTCCCAACCCACAGAGGTATTTGGGCCGCCCCCAAAAGCCAACCTATGGCCCGTACTCGGATTTAATCGCAAGTCATAGAGATCAAGATCTCTGACACCTTCTGCAATATCACGATACTCATCATACCTCTTGAGTACGAAGTCTTGATCGGTATAACGGTAGTCTTGAGACATCACGTCGAGAGTGGCAGAACTATTGGACCGCCCCCCTGATGTCACACCCTCACCCGCAGGCAACGAAGCATCCCGAGTATCATAAACCTTACCGCCGATGATCAATATTGCCGCAACACGTGAACGCCGGGAAGAATACACGTTCGCTCTGATATAAAAAGTTACAACCGAAGCGCCTGGCTCTTCTGGCAGCGTGTCTGAGGGCGTGGGTTGGTGTGGGTAGAACTCGAAATGCATGTCGAAAGCAGTCCGGCTTTGACTGTACGCAAAGTGAAAGAGCAGCGGTTCGGCGGTGTAGTAGTCTACCAGCATCATAGTATCCAGTACCTCCCGAGGAATCGGCACACTACGCCCCTCGCTGTCTTCCGCTTTCAACATGACCTTTATGTAGGTTTGCTGGAGACGATTCCCATAAAAGAGGCACCTGTCATTATCGTTTTTTGAGCCACGGCCCGCCACCTTGAAATAAGTGATGTTACTAATTTCCGCTGGCAATCGATGCTTGATCTGGAGATTCACGCGCTCTTCGGCTGATTCGAAATCAATCGCTAGACGGTGCACTGCGCCATATCGATCATACGCATCAATCTCCAGCGGCTGCCCCGGAGGAACATTTCCCCCTACGCGGGAATCACCACGGACTCCTTGAGCAACAACAACGATCTGATGATCGTTGGGTGTCAAAATATTTTTGACAAGACGCTCGGCCAATTCAGTACCAGGTTCGATCACAGGATCGTAAGCAATGGCTGCCGACTGCGGAAATGCGACACTGACGATAGTTGCCACATTCTGACTGGGTTGACCGAGCCCCCAGCGGATGAGGTTGCGCCCCGTTACTGCTGACGAGGCAAAGTCGGCATGCGAAAAATCAACGTTCTTTGGGCGCAAGGCATATTCGAAAACGAAGCGGTCAAGCCTGTACCACGCAGGGTTGAACAGGCGATCACCCACTCGCATTCTTTTCTGCCAATGGTAATCCTCTGGAAAGCTGTAGCTGGGAGAGGGTTCCGCCAGCAACTTGTGCTCCAACTCAGCTGTCTGCACCCGGACCTCTGGCGTCTGGTCAATGGTGCCGCACACCGTTAACGCGTCCCCCGGAGCGGCACTGCAGTGCACGTAAAATCTCTTAAATCTACCACTACTCGTTTCGCACGGCAGCTCAACGGGGACTGCCATATCGAAACCCGACGGATAATAGTCATAACGGTTGTCGCGCTCGGATTGGTAGCACCACCCCAGGCGATCGACAACGCCCGGCAGCGCTACCCATTCGCCGTTAGCGTTCAAATACGCCAGGCCAAGCGAGTCATACTGCGCATCGGTTACTGCCTGACCATCAGCGGGTATGATCAGTACCGTCACTTCTATCTGCTGGCGCCCGTTGTTATAGACGCGGTCACTGCGGGAGGTCAGAAAAATACTGAATTGGTCCAACCAAGGTGATGATTCAGTTGCCGTAACGTTTTCAGAAGGCATGTCCGTCTCTCCTTGATAGATAATCGATGAGCGGACAGCTTAAGTTGCTGCTTAAGAGCAATTCTACTGTCAAAAATGCTAGTTGCACGGTCGCAAAATACAGAAGCAGGATACGTCGCGCGGGCGGCACCCGATCTCCCAGGCGCAAAATACATCAAGGCGGACAGCTGTCACTCATCACGCCGCAGGTCCGATGGAATCGGCAGGTCTTCCTTAAGCGGCTCCGGCCGCTTGCCCTTGCCGGAGCGATACTGCCGAATCTGGAACACATAGGCCAACACCTGCGCCACCGCCAGGTACAACCCCGCCGGAATCTCCTGCTCGATCTCGGTAGAGTAGTAGATGGCCCGCGCCAGGGCCGGCGATTCAAGGATCTGCACCTTGTGCTCAACCCCGATCTCACGGATCTTCAAGGCCATGAAGTCCGTACCCTTGGCCAACAGCAACGGCGCCGAGCCACCCTTCTCGGGGTCATACTGCAACGCCACCGCGTAATGGGTCGGGTTGGTGATGATCACATCGGCATCCGGCACCGCCGCCATCATCCGCCGCTGCGACATCTCCCGCTGCAGCTGGCGGATCCGCTGCTTGACCTCGGGCTTGCCTTCACTGTCCTTGTACTCGTCCTTGACCTCCTGCTTGGTCATCTTCATCTTCTTGTTCGTCTGGAACAGCTGGTACGGCACATCGAGCCCGGCAATCAGCAGCAACCCCGCCGCCATCCACAAGGCGCTCCAGCCCACCACCTGCACCGCATGGATGATCGCCTGCTCCAGCGGCTCATTGGCAATGGCCAGCAACGCCTCGCGGTCACTGGCCAGTACCAGCAACGCCACCATCAGGATCATGACGAACTTGGCCATCGCCTTGAGCAGCTCGGTCAGCGCGTTCATCGAGAACATGCGCTTGATCCCCGACAACGGATTCATCCGGCTGAACTTCGGTTGCAGCAGGCTCCCGGAGAACAGGAAGCCACCCAGGGCGATCGGCGCAACGAAGGAAATCACGAACAGCAGGATCAGGATCGGCTGCACCGACCAGATCGCCATCTTGCCCGAGGCCAGCAGGAACGCACCCATGCTGCGCTCGTCGACGATCACCTCGCGCGTCAGGCTGAAGTTCATGCGCATCAGGGTCATCAGCGTTTCCGCAAGATAGCCGCCGAATGCCAGCAAGCCACCGGCGCCCGCCAAGGTCACCGCGACGGTGTTCAGCTCCTTGGAGCGGGCAACCTCACCCTTCTCCCGTGAGTCGCGCTTGCGCTTCTCGGTGGGTTCCTCTGTCTTGTCCTGACCGCTTTCGCTCTCTGCCATGCTCAGCGCGCCCGTGCCAGCTCACGCAGCCACTGCAGCGCTTCGCTGGCCAGTGCCTGATAGTGCGGAAGGATGTCGGCCAGGCCGACCCAGAAAATTCCCATGCCCAACACCAGGGTCAGCGGGAAACCGATGGAGAAGATGTTCAACTGCGGTGCGGCGCGGGTCATCACGCCGAAGGCGATGTTGACCACCAGCAAGGCCGCGATCGCCGGCAGGATCAACAGCAGCGCGGCGCCCAGCACCCAGCTCAGGCGCCCGGCCATCTCCCAGAAATGATTGACCACCAGGGCGTTGCCCACCGGCAACGTGGTAAAACTCTCGGTCAGCACCTCGAACACCACCAAGTGACCGTTCATCAACAGGAATAGCACACTCACCAGCATGGTCAGGAACTGACTGATCACCGCCACGTTGACCCCGTTGGCCGGGTCGACCATGGAGGCGAAGGCCATGCCCATCTGCACGGCGACGATCTGCCCGGCAATGACGAACGCCTGGAACAACAGCTGCAGGGAAAACCCGAACAGCGCCCCGACGATGATCTGCTCGGCGCACAGCAACATGCCCCGCAAACTCAAAGGGTCGATCTCGGGAAGCGGCGGCAGGCCCGGCACGATGACCACGGTGATGGCCACGGCGGCGTATAGCCGCACCCGCGCCGGCAGCATCTTGGTGCCGAAGATCGGCATGGTCATCAGCACCGCCGCCACCCGGAACAGCGGCAGGATGAAGGTGGCGACCCAGGTGCCGATCTGCGTGTCGGTCAGCTCCAGCATGGCAGCCTCAACCGATCAGCTGCGGAATGCTGGTGTACAGGCCGATGAAGTACTCCATGAACTTCTGCACCAGCCAGGGCCCGGCGACGATCAAGGTGATCAGCATCACCAGCAGGCGCGGCAGGAAGCTCAGGGTCTGTTCGTTGATCTGCGTGGCCGCCTGGAACATCGCCACCACCAAGCCGATCAGCAGGCTCGGCACCACCAGCACGGCAACCATCAGGGTGGTCAGCCACAAGGCGTCACGGAACAGGTCGACTGCGACTTCAGGTGTCATGCAAGGCTCTCCTTGACGGCGTCAGACACCGCCGAAACTGCCGGCCAGGGTACCCATGATCAGCGCCCAGCCATCGACCAGCACGAACAACATGATCTTGAACGGCAGCGAGATGATCAACGGCGACAGCATCATCATACCCATGGCCATCAGCACGCTGGCGACCACCATGTCGATGATCAGGAACGGAATGAAGATCATGAAACCGATCTGGAACGCGGTCTTGAGCTCGGACGTGACGAACGCCGGCACCAGGATCGTCAGCGGCACCTGGTCGGGCCCGGCGATGTCGGTGCGCTTGGACAGGCGCATGAACAGGTCGAGGTCACTCTGCCGGGTCTGCGCCAGCATGAAGTCCTTCAAGGGCCCCTGGGCCTTGTCGATGGCCTGCTGGGCGGTCAGTTGCTCGGCCAGGTACGGCTGCAGCGCGTCCTTGTTCACGCGCTCGAACACCGGCGCCATGATGAACATGGTCAGGAACAGCGCCATGCCGGTAAGCACCTGGTTCGATGGTGTCTGCTGTAGGCCCAGGGCCTGGCGCAGGATGGAAAAGACGATGATGATGCGGGTGAAGCTGGTCATCAGGATGACGAACGCCGGAATGAAGCTCAGCGCCGTCATGATCAGCAGGATCTGCAGGCTGACCGAATACTCCTGCTGCCCGTCCGCCCCACTGGACAGGGTGATGGCCGGGATCGACAGCGGGTCGGCGGCCAGGGCCAGCGGCGCGGCCAGCAGCAGCGCCAAGGTCAACAGAAAGCGCACTGCGCCGCTCATCACGTCTTGTCCTTATGATCCTTGCCCATCAGCTCGAGCAGCCGCTGGGCGAATTCCGGTGCGGCCTGGCGCGCCGTGGCAGGCACGGTCACGGGTTCGGCCAGCACATGCAGCGCTTCGATGCTGCCGGGGGTATGGCCGATGAGGATCTGCTCCTTGCCGACCTGCACCAGCAACAGCCGGTCACGCGGGCCGATGGCCCGGCTGCCGACGATCTCGATGACCTGGGCACCGCGCTGGGCGTTGCCCTGCATGCGCCGCAGCAGCCAGGCCAGGAAGAAGATCAAGCCCACCACCAGCAGCAGGCCGAACACCATCTGTGCCAGCTGCGCCCCCAGCCCGCCCGGCAGCGGCGAGCCTGCTGCCGGCGCGGCGGCTGGCTCGGCGGCGGCGATCACCACCTCGCTGGCGAGCAAGGCACCGAGGGCCGTGACGCCCCGCATCATGTGCTTCACTCAGCGCAGCTTCTTGATACGTTCGCTGGGGCTGATCACGTCGGTCAGGCGGATGCCGAACTTCTCGTTGACCACGACTACCTCGCCATGGGCGATCAGGGTACCGTTGACCAGCACGTCCAGCGGTTCGCCAGCCAGGCGATCCAGTTCGATCACCGAGCCCTGGTTGAGCTGCAGCAGGTTGCGGATGCTGATCTCGGTGCTGCCCACTTCCATGGAGATGCTCACCGGAATGTCCAGGATCACGTCCAGGTTCGGGCCTTCGAGGCTTACGTGCTCGTTAGGTTTGGGCGAGCTGGCGAACTCTTCCATCGGCAGGCGGCCGGCGCCGGAGCCCGCGGCATCGGCGGCCAGCAGCGCGTCGATGTCGGACTGGCCGGCATCGCCGGTTTCTTCCAGGGCGGCAGCCCACTCATCGGCCAGGGCCTGTTCCTCTGGAGAGTTGATCTCGTTTTCGTTAGCCATGATTTCCTCGACAGGCATTCAATACGTTGGAGCGACCGGCACGCCTTCAGCGGCGCTCGATCGGGTCGATGATCTGCAGCGACAGGGTGCCTTTGTGCGACCCCAGCCGCGCCTTGAACGACGGCACGCCGTTGGCGCGCAGCACCAGGTGTTCCGGCAGTTCAACCGGAATCACGTCACCGGGCTGCATGTGCAGGATGTCGCGCAGCTTCAGCTGGCGACGGGCAACCGTGGCCGAAACCGGGACATTGACGTCCAGCACGTCCTCGCGCAGGGCCTTGACCCAACGCTCGTCCTGGTCGTCCAGGTCGGACTGGAAGCCCGCGTCGAGCATCTCGCGCACCGGCTCGATCATCGAGTACGGCATGGTCACGTGCAGGTCGCCGCCGCCACCATCGAGCTCGATGTGGAAGGTCGAGACCACCACTGCCTCGCTGGGGCCGACGATGTTGGCCATGGCCGGGTTGACCTCGGAGTTTATGTACTCGAAGTTGACCGGCATGATCGCCTGCCAGGCCTCCTTGAGGTCGACGAAGCACTGGTCCAGGACCATGCGCACCACGCGCAGCTCGGTCGGGGTGAACTCCCGCCCCTCGATCTTGGCGTGGCGGCCGTCGCCACCGAAGAAGTTGTCCACCAGCTTGAACACCAGCTTGGCGTCGAGGATAAACAGCGCGGTGCCGCGCAACGGCTTGATCTTGACCAGGTTCAGGCTGGTCGGCACGTACAGCGAGTGCACGTACTCACCGAACTTCATCACCTGCACGCCGCCCACCGCCACGTCGGCGGAGCGACGCAGCAGGTTGAACATGCTGATGCGGGTGTAGCGGGCGAAACGCTCGTTGATCATTTCCAGGGTCGGCATGCGCCCCCGGACGATACGGTCCTGACTGGTCAGGTCGTAGCTCTTGATGCTGCCGGGCTCGCCGGTGCTCTCGGTTTGTACCAGCCCATCGTCCACCCCATGCAGCAGGGCGTCGATCTCATCCTGGGACAGCAGGTCCTGCACGGCCATCTATGTGCTCCTACTGCAATACGAAATTGGTGAACAGCAGCTGGTCGACGACCGGCCTGCCGACTTCCTTCTGCGCCACTTCCTGGACCACCGCAGTGGCCTTCTGGCGCAGCATCTCCTGGCCGACCGAGCTCGCGGCAAGGGTGTCGAAACCCTGCCCGGAGAACATCATCACCAAGTTGTTGCGAATCACCGGCATGTGTACTTTCAGCGCTTCCAGGTCGGCCTGGCTGCGCCCCTGCATGGTGATGCTTACCTGCATGTAGCGCTGCCGACCGTTCTGGTTGAAGTTGACCACGAAGGCCGGGGCCAGGGGTTCGTAGATCGCCGCCGGCTTGACGTTGCTCTGTGCCGCCTCGGGTGCCGGCTCCGACCCGCTCTTGTGCATGAAGAACCAGGTAGCACCTACCGACAGGCCGACCGCCAGGAGCAGGGCCAGCACCAGCAGCAGGATCAACTTGAGTTTGCCTTTAGCGGCGGGGTCTTTCACTGCGTCACTCTTCGCCATGCCAATAATCCGTCGTCCATCGGGGTTTCAAAGAAGGATGACGTGGCTTGAGCAAGTGTTATGCCAGATTTGCCAGAGTGGCAATGTAGCGGCCTTGAGGCGGGACGCGCCTGCTGTCGCAGGCACGTCGGCCAGGCCGGCAACTGTCAGGCGTAGTAGTCGACCATGCTGTCGCCGACCACCGCCTGATGCTCGACGGGACGCCCGGCGTCAACTTCACCACTCTCGCCGGCAGCCTCGGCACGGCGCGCCGCAACCCCGGACAGGCTCGACCCACCCTGCTGCGCCTGCTGTTGCTGCTGACCACGGGACTGGTCAGCGACGCTGACGTCCGGCTGCGCCAGGCCCTGCTGGGCGAACAACTCGCGCAAGCGATGCAGCTGGCTGTCGAGCGCATCACGCACGCCGGCATGACCGCTGACGAAATGAATCTGTGCGGGCTGGTCCGCCGCAACATTGACGCGAATGTCCAGACGGCCAAGCTCTGCGGGCTCAAGCTGGATATCCGCCGACTTGAGGTTCTGGCTCGACAGGTACATGACGCGGTTCACCAGCCCCTCGGTCCAGGCACCCTGGTTCATGGCCAGGGGTTGCTGCAGCGGGCTTGGAGTCACCGGCACGGCATTGGCGGTCTTGGGCGTCGCCGCCTGGGTGAGGCTGGCCAGGCGATCGGCGAAGTCATCCACGCGCGTATCGCTGCTGGCCCCCTTGATATCCTTGAGACCATCGTCGATCAGCCCCGCGAAGGCCTTGTCGCCGCGCTCGGAATGCCCGGCCTCCGATTCGGCCCTCTGCACCAAATTCGCCAAGGTATTGACGGCCGTGGCAGCCGGGTCGGCAGGTGCCTGGCTGCTGTCGGAACGGGCGGCCGCATGGGCGGACGTGGTGCCCTTGGCCTGGGCATCGTGCTCCAACGCCAGGCGCAAGGTCGGCATGTTGGCCAGAGGATCGGCCTCGGGATCGAACGCGGCATTCTTGGCGGCCTCATCGACCGCCGCCGGCGGCAATACAGGCTGCGGCACCTGCGCTGCCGCCTGCAACACCGGGGCAACCGCTTCGGCCTGGGCCTGGATCAACTGCGCTCCCGGCTGGGCATCGGTGACCTGCCCTGCTACCAGGCTGGCATCGATAGGCGTGGTATTGCCGCTGTCGGCAGATTCGTCCGCTTCCTCGGCCGGCTTGGGGGCCGTGGCCACTGGCAAGTTCTTGCCGTCATCGGCAACCGTCGGCTTGCTGCTTTCCTCCGGCTTGCCGCCAGCGGCCGGGCCGGCGTCCTCCTTGGGCTTGACCTGATCGGCGCCTTTGGCAACCTTGTCGTCGCGCGCTGGAACGCTGTCGCGCCCCTGCCGGGCCATGACCTGATCGAAGCCTGCGCCCTGGCTGGCCGGGCCCTGCAGCGATTTGTCCGGCACACTGGCAGCCGGGCGCGACGTCTTGTTGACGAGGCTGGCTTGCAGCAAGGGATTGGATGCGACAGGCATTGAAAGGTCTCCGCGGCAGAACTGGTAAAGTGCGTCTGTGCGAAGAAAAGCAAAACTCGCGCCAGCTTTTACTCCGTGGCTACTCTTTGCCACTCGTCACGGTAAAAGCGCCGGACTTCGATGTACTCCAGATCGATGCGGTTGATCAGATCCTCGATACCGTACAAAGGCTGCTGGCGCACTCGCTCTTCCAGCTCCCGGCACAGCTCGGCCAGGCCAACGGCCCCCATGTTGCTGCTGCTACCTTTGAAGCTGTGTGCGGCCAGGCCAAGCTCATCGGCATCCTTGGCCTCATGGAGCTGGCTCAGGCGTCGCTCGGAGTCTTCCAGGAAAGTTTCCAGCAACTGCAGGTAGCCATCTTCCATGACCTCCCGCAAGTCACTCAACACCTTCTGATCGATATGCATGTCCACCACTTGCTCACTCCCTGATCAAGCCTGATTAAGCCCGAGCCGCGGCCTCCCGACGCCGCCGGCTCACCATTGGAACTCCACACGCGCCAGACGACCACCTTCCAACCACTGGGCATTGCCTGCCAGCCGCCGCACCAGACTTACTCCACGCCCACTGAAGCCCTGCGCCGCGGGCTCGCCGGCAAGCATGCCCGCCACATCGAAGCCCGCCCCACTGTCGCGAACCTCTATCGTCAGACGCCCACCCGCCCCCTGCGGTTCCACCCGCAGGGCAATGCCGACAACCCCCTGCACCTGCCGCGCCAGGCGCTCGGCGCGCTGGCGATAGTACTCGGAGAAGCCCTCGGCGTCGCGCTTGAGCCCCGAGTCGAGGCCAAGCACGCCGTGCTCCAACGCGTTGGAATACAGCTCGCTGAGCACGCTGTGCAGCCTGCCGCTGCTGGGGCGCAGCCCATGTATTTCTTGCAACAGCTGTACCAGGTAAGGGACCGGGTTGAAACGTCTCAGGCTCTCGCCACGCAGTTCGAACTGCATCGACCAGTCCAGCGGGCTGGAACGACCGCTGTCGGAATACACCACGGCTTGGGCCATCCCGTGGTCAGGCTCCAGCATGCGGATATCACACAGGCTGATGTCGTCACGGGACTGGCCACCGAAGCGTGCCAGCGCCTGCATGACCTCATCGAACAGCACAGCCGGGTCTCGATTGACGGCCAGGACCTGGCGCAAGCGTTGCACACCGAACAGGCAATCCTGCGCATCTCCGGTATCGACCACGCCATCGGACAGCAGGAACAAGCGCTCCCCCGCCGCGAGCGGGATCACCTCGGTGGTGTCGTCGAACTGCTCGGGAGGCAGGATCCCCAGTGGCAGGTGGCGGGAAGGCAGCACTTCGAGCACCTCGCCTGCCGCGGACAATCGATAGCCATCCGGCATGCCGCCGTTCCACACCTCCACCGTTGCTCGCTGGAAGCTGAGCTTGAGCAGCAGCGCACAGCAGAACATGTCCACGGGCAGGATACGCTTGAGCTTGGCGTTCATCTCCCGCAGTGTTTCGACCAGGCCATAACCCTTGGCGGTCATGCCATAGAACACCTCGGCCAACGGCATCGCGCCGACCGCCGCCGGCAGGCCGTGGCCGGTGAAGTCACCCAACAGCACATGCATGTCGCCCGAAGGCGTGAACGCCGCCAGCAAGAGGTCGCCATTGAACAGCGCGTACGGCGATTGCAGGTAACGTATGTTCGGCGCATTCAGGCAGCCGGCATGGGCAACCTTGTCGAACACCGCCTTGGCCACTCGTTGCTCGTTGAGCAGGTGATGATGATGCCGGGTGATCTGGTCACGCTGCTCGAGCACCGTCGCCTGCAACCGGCGCAAACGGTCCATGGCGCGGATCTTCGCCGCCAGGATGACGGCGCTGTAAGGCTTGGCCATGAAGTCGTCGCCCCCGGCCTCGAGGCAGCGCACCAAGCCCTCTTCTTCGTTGAGCGATGTCAGGAAGATGATCGGCACAAGGGCCTCGCCGGCCAACGCCTTGATCCGCCGCGCCGCTTCAAAACCGTCCATGACCGGCATCAGGGCATCGAGCAGCACCAGTTGCGGCCGCCATTCGGCGAACATTGCCACGGCCTGCTCACCGTTTTCGGCGGTGAGCACCTCATGCCCCTGGCGCCGGACGATCTGCGCCAGCAACAGGCGATCCGCAGCGCCGTCTTCGGCCACCAGCACGGTCAACGCCTGCTCGGCGGACATGACGGCACTCAACTGATGTCGAACAGTTTTTCGAAATTGGAGATGGCGAGGATCTTGCGCACATCCGGGCTCGCATGAACCACGCGGATATCCGACTCCTCACCGCCGACATGGTCGCGCAGCAACAGCAACATGCCCAGCGCCGAGCTGTCGAGGTAAGTGGCCTCCTTCAGGTCGACCACCACGGAGTCCGGGCGCGGACGCTGCCGCTCGTAGGCATCCCGGAATTCCTGGTGCTTGCCGAAATCGAAACGACCCTTGACCTTGATCGTCAGCTTTTTCCCGTCCTGTGAAAAATCAGTTTCGACTGCCATGCGAGCGATTCCTTCGATGATGGCGAATGCGACTTCTGAAGGTTTAGCAGGCGCTGGCGACAGGCGCCAGTCAGGTCGATCAGGGGTGGCTCTGGCGCGGCAGACGCTGGGACAGCTCGTCGAGCAGCTTCTGCTCGCGCTTGTCCTCGGCCCGGCGCGCTTCGTCCAGATAGCGCTGCACCAGCTTGCGCAAGCCTTCCACCCGGGCATAGGCCTGCTGCCAGGTGTTGCGGGCGTTGTTCAGGTTGTTCTGGTGCCAGGCCATGCTCTGGCGCTGCTGGGTCATCGCCGTTTCCAGCTGGCCGAGGAAGCGCTGGTAGTTGACCAGCCAGTTGCCGTCGACACCCTGGCTGCCGCGATTGATCCACTGCTGCTGATAGGCCTCGCGGAAGCTCTCGAGCTCAGCCTGCTTGGCCTGGGCATCGCTGAGCAGCTTCTGGAAATGCCCCAGGCGCTGGGCGGCCTTGCGCTCGGCCTCCTCGGCCATCTCGACCACCGGCACCAGGCGTGCGGCTCGGCTGGGCTGGGCCATGGTCTATCAGCCCGCTGGCGGCGCGAATACCGCCGCCAGTTCTTCGCGGCTCTGCGCCATGCCGACGTTCTCGTCCAGGCGCTGGCGCAGGAAGTCCACCAGCTTGGGCTGCAGGGCAATGGCCAGGTCGGTTTCCGGATCGCCACCAGCCACGTAGGCGCCGACGCTGATCAGGTCACGGCTCTGCGACAGGCGCGACCACAGCTGCTTGAACTTCTGCGCCTGGCGCAAATGGTCGGGGTCGACCACCTGCGGCATGACCCGGCTGATCGAGGCCTCGATATCGATGGCCGGGTAGTGCCCTTCCTCGGCCAGGCGCCGGGACAGCACGAAGTGCCCATCGAGCACGCCCCGCGCCGAGTCGGCGATCGGGTCCTGCTGGTCGTCACCTTCGGACAGCACCGTATAGAACGCAGTGATCGAGCCACCACCCGGTTCGCCGTTACCGGCACGCTCCACCAGCTTGGGCAGCTTGGCGAACACCGAGGGTGGATAGCCACGGGTAGCGGGCGGCTCGCCGATGGCCAGGGCGATCTCGCGCTGGGCCTGGGCGAAACGGGTCAGCGAATCCATCAGCAGCAGGACGTTCTTGCCCTTGTCGCGGAAGTACTCGGCGATCCGCGTGCAGTACATCGCGGCACGCAAGCGCATCAGCGGCGCGTCGTCCGCAGGCGATGCCACCACCACCGAGCGCTTGAGTCCCTCCTCACCGAGGATGTGTTCGATGAATTCCTTCACCTCCCGGCCCCGCTCGCCGATCAGGCCGACCACGATGATCTCGGCCTCGGTAAAGCGCGTCATCATGCCCAGCAACACCGACTTACCAACACCAGTACCGGCGAACAGCCCCAGGCGCTGGCCGCGGCCGACGGTGAGCAGGCCGTTGATGCTGCGGATACCGACATCCAGCGGCTGGCTGATCGGGTCACGGTTGAGTGGGTTGATGATCGGGCCGTCCATCGGCACCCAATCCTCGGCCTTCATCCCGCCCTTGCCGTCCAGCGCACGACCGGCGCCGTCAAGCACCCGGCCGAGCATGCTCATGCCCATGGGCAGGCGACCGCTGTCATCCAGCGGTACCACGCGAGCACCGGGCGCCAGGCCGACGATGCTGCCGACCGGCATCAGGAACACCTTGCTGCCGGCAAAGCCCATGACTTCAGCCTCCACCTGCACCGGGTGGTAGCTGTCGTCGTTGATCACCAGGCAGCGGCTGCCCACCGCGGCGCGCAGACCCTCGGCTTCAAGGGTGAGGCCGACCATGCGCAGCAGGCGCCCCTCGACGATCGGCTGGTCGGGCAGCTTCACCGCATCGGCGTAGCCCTCCAGGCGCTTGCCGAAACTGGTGCGGTCAAGGCGCATCGGGTTCACCTGCCGGGACGTCCAGCTCAACGGAAATATCCGCCGCCGCCGGGTGCAGGGCCTGGTCGTGGGACTGGTCGAACAGTTGCGCCACGGCCTTTTCGATACGTGTTTCCATGGTAGCATCGATACGGCTATGGGCGGTTTCGATACGGCAGCCACCCGGCAACAGCGCTTCGTCCTCGAGTAACTTCCAGCTTTCCTCGTGTCGCTCGCGCAAGGCCTTGGCCAGCTCGAAATCCTGCGGGTTGAGGTGGATGCGAATGTTGTCGGCGCCCATCGGCAGCAGTTTCAGCGCTTCGCGCAGCACATGGGTGATCTGGCTCGAATCGCTGCGCAATTCGCGACCGATGACCTGGCGGGTCATGCTGGCGACCAGTTGCACCAAGGCCTTTTCGATCTGGGTATCCTGCTCGGCGATCGGCTCGAGCAGATGCCCCATGATCTGCTCGAGGCTGGCCAGCTTGGCTGCCAGCGCCACTTCGGCTTCCTGGCGCACTTTCAGCTGGGTGCTGTGGAAACCTTCGCGCTCGCCGGTGGCGAAGCCTTCGTTGTAGGCCTCCTGGCGAATGGCTTCGAGCTCCTCGAGGGTCAGCGGCTGGACTTCCTCCAGCGGTACTTCCTCGACTTCTTCCTCGATGACTTCAGGCTCAGGTTCCGGCTCGGGTTCCGGCTCCGGATCGAAGCTGGGCAGCGCCCAGACGTCGACGCCCTCGAGGTCGCGGGCACGGATCAGGTCGCTGGGGTGTTCGGTGGTGGACATGCTCAAAAACCTCTTTAGCGGCAAGCATCAAGCTTAGAGCAGCAAGAAAAGGCAGCCCTCGCTCGGTCCGCCGTTTCTTGTTGCTTGCCGCTTGAGACCTGCCGCTTAAATCATTTCCTCGGCGCCCTTGCCGCCAAGCACGATCTCGCCGGCCTCGGCCATGCGGCGGGCGATGGTGAGGATTTCCTTCTGCGCCGTTTCCACGTCGCTGACCCGTACCGGCCCCTTGGCCTCCAGGTCGTCGCGCAGCAGCTCGGACGCACGCTTGGACATGTTCTTGAAGATCTTGTCCTTGACCCGCTCGTCGGCACCCTTGAGCGACACCACCAGCACGTCCGAGGATACTTCGCGCAGCAGCGCCTGGATGCCACGGTCGTCGACGTCGGCCAGGTTGTTGAAGACGAACATCAGGTCTTCGATCTGCTCCGACAGGTCGCTGTCGATCTCGCGGATCGAGTCCATCAGCGCGCCTTCCACGGAGCTGTCGAGGAAGTTCATGATATCGGCGGCGCGCTTGATGCCACCCAGGGTGGTGCGCGCGGCATTGGAGTTGCCGGAGAACTGCTTCTCGAGGATCTGGTTGAGCTCCTTGAGCGCCGCCGGCTGCACGGTGTTGAGCGACGAGACGCGCAGGACGATGTCCAGGCGCACCTTGTGGTCGAAGTTGCTCAGCACCTCGCCGGCCTGGTCGGGGTCTAGGTAGGCGACCACGATGGCCTGGATCTGCGGGTGCTCGTAGCGGATGACATCGGCCACGGCACGCGGCTCCATCCACTTGAGGCTGTCCAGGCCGCTGGTGTTGCCACCGAGCAGGATGCGATCGATCAGGCCGTTGGCCTTGTCCTCGCCGAGGGCCTGGTTGAGCATCTTGCGAATGTAGCCGTCGGAACCGACGCCCAGGCTGGTCTGGTCGCCGACGATCTCGACGAACTCGCTCATCACCTGCTCGACCTGCTCGCGATGGACGTTGCCCATCTGCGCCATGGCCACACCGACCCGCTGCACTTCCTTGGGCCCCATGTGGCGCAAGACTTGCGCGGCATCGGTCTCGCCGAGCGAGAGCAGGAGGATGGCCGCCTTGTCGACGCGGCTCAGCTTGGCGGTAATGGCTCGATTGTCACTCATCGGCGTTGATCCACTCTTTCACGACCTGGGCCACGCGGCCCGGGTCTTCGGCCACCAGGCCCTTGATTGCGTTGAGCTGTGCCTCGTAACCCTCGCTCGGGCTCGGCAACAGAATGCTTGTCGGGCCACCCAGGCTGACGCGGTCGTTGGCCAGTTCGCCATCCAGACCGATCATGCCGCCCAGCTCCATGTCGCTGTCCGTGGCCGCCTGCTTGCCGCCACCTGTAATGTTGTTGAGCACCGGCCGCAGCACGCCGAACACCAGCACCAGGATGAACAGCACGCCCAGCACTTGCTTGACGATGTCCCAGAACCACGGCTGCGAGTAGAACGGAATATCGACCAGCTCGTCGCCACGGTCGGCGGCGAACGGCACGTTGATCACGGTGACGCTGTCGCCACGGCTGGCATCGAAGCCCACGGCGTCCTGCACCAGGCGGGTAAAGCGCGCCAGATCCTCGGCGCCCCACGGAGTACGGGTCGTCTCGCCGGTGGCGGCGTCCAGCTTGACCTGGTCATCCACCACCACGGCCACCGACAGGCGGGTCAGGCGACCTTGCTGCTGGCGGGTGTGGCTGATGGAACGGTCCAGCTCGAAGTTCTTGGTGCTTTGCTGGCGCTTGTCGCTCGGGTACGGCGCGAGCATCGGCTGGCCGGTGGCCGGATCCATGATCTGCTGGCCATTGGCATCCACCAGGGGTTGGCCGGGCTGGATGGCACCGGCTGGCGTGGCGGCGGCCTTGGCGTTCTCGGGCGCGGAGGCACCGGCCGGCGGCTGGTTGCTCAACGCCCCCGGCACACCTTGCGGACCCTGGCTGCTGGCACGTTGCTCGTTGACCGACTGCTCGCTGCGCAGCGCAGGCTGATCAGGGTTGAACTGTTCGGAAGTGGACTCGACGGCACTGAAGTCGACATCGGTCGACACTTCGGCCTTGTAGCGGTCGTTGCCCAGCACCGGCTGCAGGATGTTGTGCACACGCTGGGTGAGCATGCCTTCCATGCGGCGGCTGTAGTCGAACTGCTTGCCGGCCATGGTCAGGGCGGTGTCCTGCAACTGATCGGAGAGCAGGTTGCCTTTCTGGTCGACCACGGTCACCTGGGACTTGTCCAGTTCCGGGACACTGGTAGCCACGAGGTTGACGATGGCCATGACCTGCCCAGCCTCAAGCGCACGCCCTGGGTACAGCTCAACCAGTACCGAGGCACTTGGCTTGCGCTCGTCGCGCACGAACACCGAACTCTTCGGAATCGCCAGGTGCACGCGGGCAGCCTTGACGTTGTTCAGGCTCGACACGGTGCGCGCCAGTTCGCCCTCCAGGCCACGGCGGTAGCGGGTGGCTTCCATGAACTGGCTGGTACCCAGGCCCTGATCCTTGTCGAGCAGTTCGAAGCCGACATTGCCATCGCTTGGCGCCACGCCGGCTGCTGCGAGCTTGAGGCGCGCACGGGAGAGATCGTCGGCCTTGACCAGCAAGGCGCCGGAGTTCGGCTCAACCTTGTAGGGAATGTCGGCTGTGGCCAGCGCGTCCACCACCTGTTTGGTGTCCATGCCCGCCAGGCTGCCATACAGGGGCCGATAGTCCGGCTGCTGCGACCAGAGCACCACGGCAAAACCAATGGCCACACTGGCGGCCAGGCCGACCAGCAGGCCGACCTGACGCAGCATGGGCATCTGCGAGATGTTTTCCAGGAACGCCATGCCGAACAGCGGCGGCTTGGCAACTGGCGGGCCACTCTTGGCGGGGGCGTTATCGACGACTGCTTCGGCCATGACTCACTCTCGCCCTTATACCGGCATCTGCATGATGTCCTGGTACGCCTGTACCAGCTTGTTGCGCACCTGGGTCATGGCCTGGAACGATACCGAGGCCTTTTGCGAGGCAATCATCACGTCAGTCAGGTCGACACCGCTCTTGCCGATCTCGAAGGCATTGGCCAGCTGGGAGGAAGCCTGTTGCGTTTCATGCACCTTGCCAATGGCCTGGCCGAGCATGTCGGCGAAGCTGCTCTGGCCAGGCGCCAGCTCAGGCGCGGCGGCAACCTTGGGCTGGGACATGGCTTCGGCCTGCATGGCGCGCATGTCCAACATCAGACGATTGAATTCAACACCTTGGGTCATGGACTTCTCTCTCCGGCTGCCGCACTTTTTTTGACACTCGTGCAGCGAATGGGTTGGAGCTAGCAAGAGGAGTGCCAGCCAACCCGAAAATCATTCAAAACGACGTATCAACCGAACAGGCTGGCCTCGACATCCAAGCCCGCGTCACGCATCTGCGCCAGCTTGTAGCGCAAGGTGCGCGGGCTGATGCCCAGGCGTTCGGCAGCCTCCTTGCGACGCCCGCGCTCGGCGCGCAAGGTGTCGATGATCATCTGGAACTCATGACGACGCATGTCGTCACCCAGCCCTCCAGCTTCGGCACCCAACTCGGCGGATAATGGCTCAATAGTGGCCACTTTTGGCACCGACAATGGAATGGCGCCAGCCAGACAGAAATCCGCCGCTTCGATCACTCCACCCTGCTGCAAAATCAGCGCACGCTGTATCGCGTTGTCCAGTTCGCGTACGTTGCCCGGCCAGGCGTAGGCCTGCAGGCACGCCCGCGCCTCGGCGGACAAGCGGACCTGGGCATGACGCATCTTTTGCGCATGCCGTGCCAGCAAGCGCTCGGCCAGCGGCACGATATCGGCTGGGCGCTCGCGCAGCGCCCGCCACGCCATGGGGAATACCGAAAGACGGTAGTACAGGTCTTCCCGGAAACGCCCGGCCGCCACTTCTCCTGCCAGGTCACGGTTTGTCGTGGCGAGAATGCGGATATCCAGGGCGATGGGCTTGCGCCCACCCACACGCTCGACCTCGCGCTCCTGCAGCACGCGCAACAGCTTGGCCTGCAAGCCCAGCGGCATCTCGGAGATCTCGTCGAGCAGCAGGGTGCCGCCGTCGGCCTGCTCGAACTTGCCGGCCTGGGCGGCGATCGCCCCGGTGAAGGCGCCCTTCTCATGGCCGAACAGGGTCGCCTCGAGCATGTTGTCCGGGATCGCCGCGCAATTGATCGCCACGAACGGCTGATCCACGCGTCGTGACTGCTGGTGGATATAGCGCGCCAGCACCTCCTTGCCGGTCCCCGACTCGCCGGAGATCAGCACGGTGGAATCGCTTTGCGCGACCTTGGCCGCCAACTCCAGCAATTGTCGGCTGGCAGGCTCGCAGGCCACCGGCCCCTCTTCGCCCGCCGATGCGCCGGACCCGACGGCATGCCGCGTCACCAGGCTGAGCAGCGCCTTGGGCTCGAACGGCTTGACCAGATAGTCGACAGCTCCTTGACGCATAGCTTCGACGGCCCGCTCAACCGCCGCATGAGCGGTCATCAGCAATACCGGGAGTTGCGGGTGGTTACGGCGCAATTGGGCCAACAACTGATGACCATCCATGCCTGGCATGTTCACATCGCTCACCACCAGACTGAACGACTCTTCGGTCACCGCCAGCAAGGCGTCTTCGGCACTGCCAACGGCACGGTGGCAGAAACCACCGATCTCCAGGGTATCGACCAGCGCCTGACGCAGGATCCGGTCATCCTCCACCAGCAGAACCTTGACGCTCATTGACTCGCCTCCAACCGTCCATCAATCAACGGCAACACGACGCTGACACACGTGCCACGGCCTAGCTTCGAACGCAGGCTCAGGGTGCCGCGATGCGCCCGCACCACAGCCTGCACTACCGCCAGGCCGAGGCCGGTGCCGGTGGCCTTGGTAGTCAGGAAGGGCTCCCCCAGCCGCGCCAGCAACGCGGCGTCGATGCCGCTGCCAGCATCGCTGACACATACACGCAGGCTATCCTCGCGACGCGACAGGTGAACCTTGAGCTTCGCCGGCCCGCTGCTGGCCTGCAGGGCATTCTCGATCAGATTGAGCAGTGCGCCGACCAAGGTGTCGCGATTACACAGCAACTCGCCGAGGTGACTATCACACTGCCAGCGCACCGCATGCCCCTGGACATGAGCATGGGCCGCCTGCTGCAAGGCCTGGAACAGCGCCTTCGGGCTGATCCGGTCATTGAGTGGCAGCTCGCCACGGGCAAACACCAGCATGTCGCGCACCTGATGCTCGAGCTCGTGCAGGCGCTCCTTGAGATTGCCGGCGAAGCGCTGGCGAGTCTCGTCCGCCAACACCTGCTCCGGGTCGGCCAGATGGCCGGCGTACAGCATCGCCGCCGAGAGCGGCGTACGAATCTGATGGGCCAGAGAGGCGACCATGCGCCCCAGCGACGACAGGCGCTCGTGCCGCGCCAGCTGGTCCTGCATGCGACGGGTTTCGGTCAGGTCATTGAGCAACACCAACTGCCCAGGCTCGGCATCCAGCGAACGCGTGGCGATGGACAGGCGCCGCCCGTCGCGCAGCGAGACTTCATGGCCGTCATCCTCCCGCGGAGCGAAACTGCGGGCGATCACCTGGCGCCAGAGCACGCCCACCAACGGCTCGCCGAGCAGCTCGCAGGCCGCCGGATTGGCCTCGCGCACGAAGCCCTCGGCGTCGATCACGATGACTCCGCCCGGCAGCAGGTCCAACAGATTCTGCAGACGGTTGGCCAGGCGCTCCTTCTCGTCCAGCTCGGCCATGCGCTGCGCGCTGACCACCGCCAGCTCGCCCTTGAGCTCGCTGACCCGGGCCTCGAGCATGTTGTAGGACTGGCTCAGTTGGCTGGAGACCTGATCGAACAGGGCAAACGCCTGCTCAAGACCCTGCCGGCTTTCCTGCTCGAGCGGGGTGTGTCCTCGCGGATCGGAGGAATGGGAACGGTGGGCGGCCTGGGGCATCGTGCTCTCTCGCGTGGCTGACCGTCATAAAAACGGTATGTTGCCAGCGGTGTAGCAATAGCCGTGCCGGAGATGAGGACAATGGCAGGTGGGTTAGTTGATCGAACTCAATGGCCGGAGCGATTACCCACTCCGGCCATTTCGACTTGCCGGGCGAAATCAGTCGTCCGCCTGTTCCTCGCCGCCCTGGCGACTCATGCCGTACTTGCGCATCTTCTCCACCAGCGTGGTACGGCGGATGCGCAGGCGCTCGGCAGCCCGGGCGACGATGCCGTTGGCATCGTCCAGCGCCTGCTGGATCAGCCCTTGCTCGAGGCTGCCGAGGTAGTCCTTCAGATCCAGGCCTTCAGGCGGCAGCATGGCGTGGCTGGCGAAACTCGGCGCATGCCCGTTGATAGCCACACGCTCCTCGAGATCGCTGCGCAGGCTGTCGACCAGCTGCTCGTCCTCGTCATCCACATAACGGAACTTCTTCGGCAACTCCGCGACGCCAATCACCCCGTAGGGGTGCATGATCGCCATGCGCTCCACCAGGTTGGCCAGTTCGCGGACGTTGCCCGGCCAGCCATGACGGCACAGCGACATGATCGAGGCGGAGTTGAAGCGTATCGAGCCGCGTTTCTCGTGCTCCATGCGCGAGATCAGCTCGTTCATCAGCAGCGGGATGTCTTCCACCCGCTCGCGCAGTGGCGCCATCTCGATAGGGAAGACGTTGAGGCGGTAGTACAGGTCCTCACGGAAGGTCCCGTCCTCGATCATGGTCTCCAGGTTCTTGTGCGTCGCGGCGATGATGCGCACATCGATGCTCTGGGTCTTGTTGCTGCCGACGCGCTCGAAGGTGCGCTCCTGCAGCACGCGCAGCAGCTTGACCTGCATCGGCAACGGCATGTCGCCGATCTCGTCGAGGAACAGGGTACCGCCGTTGGCCAGTTCGAAACGCCCGGCACGGCTGGTGATAGCCCCGGTGAAAGCGCCCTTCTCGTGACCGAACAGCTCGCTCT
The DNA here is from genome assembly GCF_057809275.1 of Pseudomonas sp. FG36. Taxonomy (NCBI): domain Bacteria; kingdom Pseudomonadati; phylum Pseudomonadota; class Gammaproteobacteria; order Pseudomonadales; family Pseudomonadaceae; genus Pseudomonas; species Pseudomonas sp. FG36. The sequence goes on along the minus strand of NZ_JBMDJQ010000014.1, from coordinate 73,455 downwards.
CCAGCAGCTCCGCCGGGATCGCCCCGCAGTTGACCGGCACGAACGGCGCTTCGCGACGCTTGGAGTGGTAGTGCAGGTTACGCGCCACCACCTCCTTGCCGGTGCCGGACTCGCCGAGGATCAGGACGCTGGCGTCGGTGTCGGCCACCTGCTGCATCATCTGCCGCACGTGCTGGATGGCACGGCTGGTGCCCACCAGGCTGCGGAACAGGTTGGGCTCGCGCTGGCGACCGCGCTCGCGGGCCTGGTCGTACATTTCGCGGTAGACCTGGGCACGGTGCAGGGAGTCGAGCAACTGGCTGTAGCTCGGTGGCATCTCCAGGTTGGAGAGCACGCGACGACGCAAGTCCTCGGGGAACTCCGCGGAAGAAATTTCGCCCAACAGCAGCACCGGAAGGAACTCATCCCACCCAGCCACTGTCTTAAGGAGCCCCAGCACACTTGCCGGGGCATTTACTGTGCCGATGAGGACACACAGCACTTCACGGCTGGAAGACAAACCCTCGACCACCTGCTGCCAGTCCTGGCTGGAGCAAGAAAGGTTTTCTTCGCCGAGAAAATTCAGGACCACCGCCAGATCGCGGCGGCGTTCGCTGTCGTCATCGATCAGGAGAATCTTGGTTTCACGCCACATGCAATAGCAACTTCCCTAGTCATATCGGCGCCCGAAGGGCGTGCACGACATCATTCCGACTGAATGGTCAGTGTTCGGACGTCTGAATTTCGAAAACAGCCACTAGTAAAGTCAAAAAGACCGAAGCAGTCAAATTTATGGCGCCTCTTACTCAGTTCGGTGCATCTTAACTGAATAAATGGTAAACCTTCGACGCATTCTTTGCTTGGTTGATCTGGGTCATTTCATCGGCGATGGCCTGGCGCTCACCGGTAGTGACGCTGACCAGCTCGCCATAGACCTGCAGCAACCCTTCCAACCGCTCCCGGATCAGCGCCTCGTCCAATGCCGGGGCACTGAGCATGTCATCGATGCAGGCGCGGCAGGTTTCGTCGAGCCTGCCGATGGCTTCCCAGTCGCGCGCGCCCAAGGCTTCGAGCAGGGCATCACGGGTGTCGTCGAATCGTTGCAGCTCGCTATTCACCTTGCTCTCCCCTCCCCGCCTCAGGCGGGCTGCTGCGCATCGGCAATTGCATCCCAACCGGTCTTGACGGTGATCAGCAACTGCGCGACCTCGTCGATGATCGCCGGGTCGTTGTCGATGTTGGCCTGCATCAGGCGGTTGGTCATGTAGGCGTAGAGGCTGGACAACTGCTCGATGTAGGCAGGGTCTTCGCTCTTCTGCGCGTCGAGGCCGTCGTTAAGCCCGATGATGATGTCGATGGCCTTGCCGAGCATCAGGCCTTTTTCAGCGACGTCGCCACGGGCCAGCGCACCTTTGGCCTGGGCCATGCGATCGAGCCCACCCTCCATCAGCATCTGCACCAGGCGATGGGGCGTAGCTTCGGAAATCTGGGCATGGGAATTGACCTTCTGGTACTGCCGAAGGGCTCTCATGGGATTCATCTTGCGACCTCGTGACGGGCAAAAACGGTAGGTTCGATAGTCCCTGTATCGGGCTGGCGGCGAAAAACTTTACCACCCGATGACATGAAGCCGGGCATCATGCCCGGACTTCACGCGACGTTCACGGATTATTTGTCGTTCTTGGCGTTGTTCAGCGCATTGAGCGTGCCCAGCACGTTCTGCTGCTGCTGGCGCAACTGGGAGACCAGGGTATCCATGCTGTTGTACTTGTCCTGCAGGCTGATGCGCAGGGCTTCCATACGCGTGTCCAGCGTGTCCTGCTCGGTCTTGAGCTTGGTCAGGCTTTCGGACAGGGCCTTGGAGCGCTCGGCCAGGGTGCCGGTGCTGGCCTTGGCATAGGGCTCGGTGGCCTTCTGCAGACGCGCCAGCAGGCCATCCTTGCCATTGAAGATGCTGGTCAGGTCACCGGCGTTGGTAGCCGCCGCCTTGTCCCACTTCTTGTCGTCGAGGCTGAGCGTACCGCCATCCTGGGACGACGTTACACCAAAGGCGGCAAGCGACTTCATCGTGCCGTTGCCGGAAAGCGCGTTCATTTCTTCACGGATCGAAGACATCAATGCGCGCATGGACGCATCACCCGTGAGCGCGGCGGCAGTCATGGTGCCGTCGGCATTCTTCGTCACTTTGGTCTCGGCGTTGACCGCCTTGATCAGCGCGTTGTAGGTGTCGATGAAACCTTTCAGACCCGACTTCAACGCGCTGGAGCTGGTGGTCAGCGACAGCGTGGTATTGAGGAACTCTTTGCCATCTTTGTCCTTGGGCGAAACACCCACCAGCTTGATATTCAGGCCGCTCACCGCGTCGCTGATATCGTTGCTCTTGGACTCCATGGAGATGCCATCGAGCTTGTACTTGGCATTCTGGGGCGGATCCACGACCGTGTACCCGGTGTCGATGCCCGAATTCCCCGACAGAGTGATATCAGAACCCACCCCCATCTTGTTGGAGGTGATCACCAGGCGCGAACCCGAGGCGTCGGTCAGTACGTTGGCACTCAGACCCGCAGTCCCGAACTGGCTGTTGATCGCTTCACGCACCTGCTGCAACGTAGCGCCCGGCGGGATACTCACGTCGTGGTTCTTGCCATTCTGGGTAATGGTCAGCTTGGTTGCCGTGCTACCGGGATTGACCACGCTATTAGCGCCACCGGCGTACACCTTGGTGGACACTTTGGACGCAGACGCCAACTGCTCCACCACCAGGTTGAACGAGCCAGTGGCCGCACCCGCACCTGCGGTGATGGTGGCGACTTTCTCGTCGGAAGACTTCAGCGCCAGACCACCGAAGCTGTTGTCGTTGGTCATGCTGGTCAGAGCACCACGGAAGGCATCCAGGGCCGCCTGGATCTTGCCGATCGAGGACAATGTGGTGGTTGCCTTCAGTGTCTGGGTATTGATCTGTGCCTGCTTCGGCGCCTTCTGCGCGTCCACCAGGGACTTCACAATCGCCTGGGTATCGATGCCCGATCCGATACCGCTGATAGTTGAACCTGCCATCATTGCTCTCCTTATTCGGTAGCTGCCGGGTCCTTGACGACTACACGCCTCAAATGACCGACAGCAACAAAAATCATGCCAGCCTACACCTTGTCATCAAACAACAGGCTGCCGGCTTCGCTGAGGCTTTGTGCCAGCTTCAGCGCGGTTTCCGACGGGAGTTGGCGGATCACATCACCGGATTCGGTGGCGATCACCTTGACCACTACCCGGCCGGTGGAATCATCGATTGAAAAATCCAGCTTGCGCTGGCTCGATTGGACGAAATCACGGATATCGCCAACCGCCTTCTCCAGGTCTTCGCGGGTGTGCGGCTTGTCATCGGCAGCCACGGTTTCCGGCACCTTGGCAGGCACCAGCGGATCCTTGGCAGCCGCCACTGCCTGAGGCAGCACCGGAGGATACACCTGGTTCAGCTTGACACTCATGTCCATGCTTCGAACTCCTCATGTCAAAAAAGCGAAAGGGCACGTAAACGCGCCCTTCCACCTCTTACTCAGGCGCCTGAATTACTGAAGCAGTTTCAGGACCGAGGAAGGCAGCTGGTTAGCCTGCGACAGGATCGCAGTCGAAGCCTGCTGCAGGGTCTGCTGCTTGGTCAGCTCTGCAGTTTCCGAAGCGAAGTCAACGTCCTGCACGGTGGAACGGGCAGCGGTGGAGTTCTTCTGGATGTTCTGCAGGTTGTCGACGGTGGTGGTCAGACGGTTCTGGGTAGCACCCAGGCCCGAACGGACGCTGTCGATCGAACCGATGGCCTTGTCGATGACGGCCAGGGCGTTCTGGGCCTTGGTGGCGTCGGTGACGTCGGTGTTGGCGATGGTGGTCTTGACCGACGAAGCGTCGGTACCGGCGTCGAACAGGCCGGTAACACCAGCGCCGCTCAGAGCGTAGCCCTTGGCCGAGTCCAGGTTCACAGCGCCAGTGGCGATCAGGCCGTCAGCCAGAGCGACGCCAGCACCGTAGGTGCCCGAGCCGTCCTTGGTTGCAACAGTGATGGTACCGGCAGCGGTGGAGTTGGCGAACGAGATGTTCTCGCCGGTGTCGGACTTGACCGACAGGGTGCCTTTGGCTTCGTCGTAGTTGACGCTGATGCCCAGTTTGGCAGCGTTCGACTTCAGCTGGTCAGCCAGGTTGGCGGTGTCTTTGACGCCGACGAACTTGGTGGTCTGGCCGCCAACGGTCATGTCGAAGGTAGCAGGAGCGGTAGCAGCACCGGCGCCGACAACGAACTGAGCTTCGGTGCTGGCGGTAGCGCTCAGGCCACCAATGGAACCGTTCAGCTGGCTGGCGATGGTCTTGGCGGAAGCGCCAGCGGCAACAGTGACGGAAGCGGTCTGGCCGTTACCAGTAATGGCGATGGCGCCGCCGGCAACACCAGTGGTGCTTGGGGCAACGCCCAGGCTCTTGATCTGCTGGGAACCGATGTTGCTGGCAGCAACGTTTTCCAGGGTCAGGTTGATGGTTTCGTTGGCGTTGGCGCCGACCTGGATGGCCTTGGTGCCGTAGGAACCGTCCAGCAGCTTCTGGCCACCAAAGGTGGTGGTGGTGGAGATACGGTTCAGTTCGGCGGTCAGAGCCTGGTATTCGTCGTTGTTCGACTTACGGTCGTCGGCGCTCAGGGAGCCAGTGGCCGAGGACAGAGCCAGGGTACGCATTTTTTGCAGGATGTCGGTCGAAGCCTGCATCGCGCCTTCGGCGGTCTGGGCGATCGAGATACCGTCGTTGGCGTTCTTGACTGCCTGGCCCAGGCCGTTGATCTGGCTGGTCAGACGGTTGGCGATCTGCAGGCCGGCAGCGTCGTCTTTGGCGCTGTTGATGCGCAGGCCGGAAGACAGGCGCTGCATCGAAGTGGTCTGGGCGGTGCTGGCCTTGTTCAGGTTAACCTGAGTAGTAACCGAAGCAATGTTGGTGTTTACAGTTAAAGCCATGACGAAATCCTCGTTGGATGGGTACTGCGGCTTCCGGCCCTGGCATCCGCCGGGTATGGCCTAGAGAACCTTCGTAATGGTTATCGTCGTCTGCGTGGGTTGCTTGAGGGCATTTTCGAAAAAAAAATGCCATCACCCCGCCACCCCTATGAAATCAGGGGTTTATCGATTTGGCGGCGGACGATCATGGCCTGCCGTGCAGCCCAACGCGACTCACCCCCACAGTAACCATCCCACCTTCCGAGCATAAAAAAAACGCCTGACGGGGTACGCCAGGCGTTTTTTTGATACCACATCGACTCAGTCGCGATAGAGAATCGCCGAACCCCACGACAGTCCAACACCGAAACCACTGATGGCCACACGCTGCCAGCTGCTGTCGAACATATGCTTCTGCAGCAGCAACGGCACGCTGGACGACACGGTATTGCCGGTCTCGAGCATATCCTTGACGAACTTCTCCGGATGCTGCTCCTCGAAGCGTCGCGCCACGGCATCGACGATCGCCGCGCTGCCCTGGTGGATGCAGAACGCATCGATATCCGCGGACTGCAGGTTGCTGGCCGCCAGCAATTCATGCAGGTGCGCCGGCACCTTGACCAGCGCGAAGTTGAATACCTGGCGACCGTTCATGAAGAAAGTGCCATCGCTGACCTTCAGGTGCTCGGCACCCGAGCCATCGGTACCGAAACGCGCCTCGCCCAACTGCCATACGGCATCTTCACCCATCCAGGTGGCGGTGGCGGCATCACCGAACAGCATGGTGGTATTGCGGTCTTCCGGATCGACGATCTTCGAATACGGATCGGCGGTGATCAGCAAGCCGTTCTTCAGCCCGGCCGCCTGCATGAAGCCCTTGATGGCGTACAGGCCGTAGACATAGCCGGAGCAGCCCAGCGACACGTCAAAGGCCGCCACGCGGGTCGACAGGCCCAATTTGTTCTGCACGATCGCCGCCGTGTGCGGCAGCCCTTCTTCGTCACCGTTCTGGGTGACCACGATCAACACATCGATCGACTGCGGATCCAGCTCCGGGTTGTTGGCGAACAACGCACGGGCCGCCTCCACGCACAGGTCGGAGGTCTCCTGCTCCTCGGCCTTGCGCGGCAGGAAGGAGGCGCCGATCTTGCCGAACATGAACTCTTCGTCCTTGCCGAACTTCGCACCCTGGACGTAGTTGTCCAGGCCAGCGGTGGGCACGTAACTCGCGATGCTTTTGATGCCAATCATTCTGGCTTCCCAATGAAAACAGCCAAAGACCGCCACTCGATGGATTGAGGGCGCCAACTACCGGGACGAGGGCAACAGGCCTTGGCCAGGCCGACATCTGGCCTGCCCTTCTGCGCACCGGTAACAAAATGCTGCAGCAGCTGCCGCATAGAATACAGGGAAGATGCACGATTTGACTCATTAGTCACAGTCAATTCTCGCCAGACACCTTTCAAAGCAGGCGGCCAGACACGAAAAAGCCCCGGCAGCGAAGCGCTGGCCGGGGCTTTTTGGTAGAGCGCAATCAGAGCTTGTTGAACAGACTCAGCTGCGAGATACGCGAGAAGGCCAGCTGCGAAGCTTCGAGCATGGCCTGCTGCAGGGTCAGCATGATCGACGCTTCGGCCATGTCGGTGTTGCCGATGGCGTCCTGGGTGATCTTGTTGGCCGTGGTCAGGCTGGTGTTTTCCTGACGCTGGATATCGATCGAATTGCCTCGCGCACCAATGGAGCCACGGGTGATATCCACCTGCTCGCGAGCACTGGCGAGGTTGGCGACCGCCGAGGCAACGGCGTTCTTGATCGCGTTGTTGTTGCCGTCATTGCCAGGCGGCGCATCCAGCGCGGAACGCAGCTGGCTGAGGGTTTCCAGCACGCTCTGGTTCTGGTGGTTGTTGGCATTGATGGCGAACTGGTCACCCGCCTGCGGCGCACCGGATACCTGGTAGGTCACCCCTGCCACCGTCAACGCCGGCGCGGTGAAGGTACCGCTGGCCACCGGCTTGCTGTCTGCGGTCAATGGCTGGGCATAGAACTCGTAGGTGTTCGCCCCGGTGAACTTGATCACCGCGCCATTGCTCGGGAAGGTGCTGCTGTAGGCAGCCTGGTCGGTCACGGCGCTGCCAGTCACCTGCGCGCTCGACGGGTTGCCGGCGCCACGCACGGTGGTCAGCGAATCGGGACGGGCCTGCACACTGAACTCACGACCGGCGAAGACAGCATTGGCATCATCGCCTTCTTTCAGCGATGCAGTGACTTCGAATTCGACGCCACGCAAGGCGATGCGGTTACTGCCCTCGGTCTTGCTGTCGAAAGTGCCATTGGTCGCTGTTTCGGCGGTGATGTCGTTGCCCAGGGCATCGGTCACCGTGTACTGGGTGGCGCTGGTGAAGGTGATCTTGTACGGCTGGCCAGCGGTAAAGCTGCTGTTGAACGTGTTGTTCGAGGTCATCAGCCCCGGCGACAGCGCAACCTTGCCATCATCGACCGCCGGCGCCACCAGGGTGGACTCGGTACGGCTCTTGTTCTTGGCCGAATCGAAGATGCTGAAACCGGTGTCGTTGGTCGCCAGGCTCAGGGTGTCGGACACCTGCAGGCTCAGCTGGGTCTGGTCGCCCTGGTAGCTGTAGCTGCCATCGGCATTGCGCACATAGGGTGGCGACGAAGTCTTGGTGCCACCAAACATGTAGTCGCCGTTGGCATCGCGCGAATTGAGCAGGCCGAAGATATTGGCCTCGATCTCTTTCAGCTCGCTGCTGATGGACACGCGATCGGCATCGCTGACCCCGGCGCCACCGGCGCGGATGGCCAGCTCGCTGGCACGCTGCATGGCATCGTTGATGGTGGACAACACGCTCTCTTCCTGCAGCAGCGAGTTGTTCACCGTGGTCATGTTGCCGTCGTACTGCTTGAGCAGCGCTTGCTGCTGTTGCAACAGCAACAGACGCGCGGCGCCGACTGGATCATCGGCAGCGGTCTGGATGCGCACACCGGTGTCGATCTGCGTCTTGCTCTTCATCAGGTCAGCGAAGTTCTTGGTGTAGCTACTGGCGCTCGACTCATAGAACTGAGCGGTGGAAATACGCACGATGGCTACTCCTTAAAGGGCGTTGATCAGAATGCTGAAGGTTTCCTGCGCCGCCTTGATGATCTGCGACGAAGCGGTGTAGTAATGCTGGAACTTGATCAGGTTGGCCGCCTCATCGTCCAGGTTGACACCGGAAACCCCGTTGCGGCTATCCTTGGCCGCATTGAGCACGGCCGTGGTCGCAACGGTATCGATTTTGGCCTGATTGGCCTTGGCGCCGACGCGCTCGACCAGCGAGGCATAGGAGGATGTAAAGCTGGTACCGCCGCCGGAGTTCATGCCGACCGTGGATTTGGTCTGCAGGCCCAGCAGCGCCTGGGCGTTGCGGTTGTCGGACTTGCCGTCGGCATTGAAGCCGAAGCTGAAGCTGTCATTGGCGGCCGGACTGCCGCCCACCGAGGTCTCGACACTGAATTTACGCGGATTGCCGCTACCATCGAGGATTGGCGCACCGGCGGCATCACGCATTGGCACGTTGATGGTCAGCTTGTTGTCCTGGCCGGGCACGATGGTGCCGGTGCCGATGGAGTTGCCTTTGGCATCGAACAGTTCATAAGCCTGCGTACCACCACTGGCCGCCTGGAACACCATGCGCACCGGCATCGAGTGCTTGATCGAATCCTGGATCAGCGCAGTGTCGGCGCCACCGTAGATGTTCAGGTTGGCACCGAGATTCGGCGGGGTGATGGTGCCGGAACCTTTATTGCCGCTGCCGACGATGCCATTGATCGGGCCAGCGAACGCCAGCTTGTTGGCATCGGTGAGCACGGTATTGATCGAACCCGCCGCCGTGCGGGTCGGGCTGACCTTGAAGCTGTCGCCAGCCGCCAGAGCGCCCCCCTGGAGTTTGAGGGTGAAGCCGTCGATCACCGGCGGCGGCGTGGTGGTCAGGTCGAAGTTGCCCATGTCGGTGCCGTCGGAGCGGCGCACGCTGTACTGATTGGGGCCGGTGAACTTGACTTCGTAATCGTAGGTGGTGAGCGCGCCACTGTTGGCGATGGTCACATCCAGATTGCCGGAGCCGGCGCTGTTGCCAGCAGCCGCCAGGCTGCGCTGGCTGACCGCCATGGCGCTGTTGATGCTGGAGAACAGCGCGCTGCCGAACTGCCCGTTGGCATCCAGGCCCTGCCCCAACTGGCTGTTGATGCTGTCCGCCACCACCAGGGCCACGCGGCCCAGCTCATTCATCGACGGATTGAGCACGTCCTGGCGATAGCGCAGCAGGCCACCCATCTGCCCGCCGGTGACCACCGAGGTGACGTCGGAGGAGAAGGTCGGGTAGTTGATCTGCAGGCTGTACTGGCTGTTGTCCGTGGCGCTCGGCACCGCGCTCAGGGTGTTGGCGCGGTTGCCGGTAACCAGCGACTGGCCATTGCCCAGGTACACGTCGTAGTTGCCGTCGCGCTGCTGCACGGTGACGCCGACCAGCTCATTGAGCTGGCGGACCGCTTCGCTGCGCGCATCCAGCAGGTTGTTCGGCGAAGCGCCGGACGCCGACAGCTGAGTGATCTGCTTGTTGAGGTCGGCGATGCTCGAGGTCAGCTTGTTGACCTGGCCCGACAGCGTGTCCAGCTGGCTGTTGATGCTGTCGTTCTGCTTGTTCATCTCGCTGGAGATGGCGTTGAAGCGGTTGCTCAGGGTTTGCGCCTGGGTCAGCAGCAGTTGGCGCGAGGCGACGTCACTAGGCTTGGCCGAAGCGGTCTGCAGCGCCGAGAAGAAAGCGGTCAGCACCGAGCTGATGCCCGTGCTGCTCTCGGCCAGCAGTTTGTCGATACCCGTGATCTGATCCTGGAACGCCGCCGCGTCGGTGTTGAGCGAGGTAGCGGTCTGCAGTTGATTGTCCAGGTAGGCGTTGTAGATGCGGCGCACATCCTGCAACGTAGTGCCGGTACCGACGAAGCCGACGCCGATATTGTGCGAGGCGCCGGTGCCCTGGATGACCTGCTGCCGCGAATAGCCGGAGACCGCCGCGTTGGCGATGTTGTTACCGGTGATGGACAGCGCGGTCTGGCTGGCATTCAGGCCGGAAAGCCCGATCGAGATCAGAGACATGCTTCAATCCTTATAGATTCGTGTTAGTGCCGGCCATGGCGTATTCCTGGGTTGGCCGCAGCTGCCGGGCAATGCTGATGATCTTGCGGGCGTAGTCCGGATCGGTCGCATAGCCTGCCTTCTGCAGCTCTCTTGCAAACTGTTCCGGGTTATCGGCGGCACCGACGGCATCTTTATAGCGGTTGTTGTTCTGCAACAGGCTGACCAGGTCGTGGAAGCTGTCTTGGTAGGAGTCGTACGAACGGAAGGCCGCCGTCTCCTTGACGAACTGACCGCCACGGAACTCGCTGGTGATCGCCCGCGCCTCGCCACCCTGCCAGTTGCCGGTAGCCTTGATGCCGAACAGGTTGTGGCTGCTGCTGCCGTCGGGGTTGCGCATGACCGACTTACCCCAACCGGTTTCCAGCGCCGCCTGGGCCACCAGGTAACGCGGATCGATGCCGATGCGCTTGGCCGCCTGCTCGGCCATCGGCAGCATTGTGGCGACGAAGGCATCACCGTTGCTGAACGCCTTGTTCGGCGCCAGCGGCGGCTGAGCCACGGCCCGGCCGAGAATACGCATGCCCTCACGCGGCGCAGCGAATGTCTGTGCCGGCTGCCAGTCGCCCCGGGCAACGCCGGCGAGCGAAGGGGCATTAAGCGCCGTGTCATTGCCATTTGCGCCAGCAACGGCGGCGGGCGGCACGATACCGGCCAGCAAACGGTCGGTCAGCTTGCTCGGCAGCGCCAGGCGACGCGAGTTCAGCGCCGCCACATCATTGCGCCCGGTCACAGACTGTTCGACGCGCGCCGGGTTGACCATGCGGCTGCCCCACAACGCCGGGGCAGCAACGTCGGTTCGTGGGAACGGACTGGTGTTGACGCTACCCTTGTTCTTGCTCAACTGGCGCACCAACACATCCTGCAGACCGATACCACCACCCTGGCGGGACATGCTCACCGCCATCTGCTGGTCGTACATGTCACGGTACTGCTTGACCGTGTCGCTGTTCATCGGGCTGTCTTCGTCGGCCATCACATCGGTGGCCTTGCGCGATGCCTTGAGCATTTCGCTGACAAACAGCGATTCGAATTCCTGGGCGACCTTGCGGATATTGCCCTCACTGTCGCGATCGCCATGCTTGAGCGAGCTCAGGCGATTGAGGTCGGTAAAGGCACCACTGTCGGCGCTACCGGAAATCAGGCTTTTCGTATTCATCCCCGGCGTCCTCAGATCACGATCAGGTCGGCCTGCAACGCGCCGGCCTGCTTCAGGGCTTCAAGGATCGCCATCAGGTCGCTCGGCGCCGCACCCACCTGGTTCACCGCGCGAACGATTTCATCCAGCGTGGTACCCGGGCCGAACTTGAACATCGGCTTGGCTTCCTGCTCGGCGTTGACCCGCGAGCGCGGCACCACGGCGGTCTGGCCATTGGAGAACGGGCCCGGCTGGCTGACGATCGGGTCTTCGGTGATGGTCACGGTCAGGCTGCCGTGGGTCACCGCTGCCGGCGAGACCTTGACGTTCTGGCCGATAACGATGGTGCCGGTGCGCGAGTTGATGATGACTTTGGCCACGGCCTGGCCCGGGTCGATCTCGAGGTTCTCGAGAATGGACAGGTAATCCACGCGCTGGCTCGGGTCCATCGGCGCGGTAACCCGCACCGAGCCGCCATCAATCGCCTGCGCCACGCCTGGCCCCAGCAGTTCGTTGACCTTGTCGACAATGCGCTTGGCAGTGGTGAAGTCCGGGCGATTGAGGTTCAGGGTGAGGCTGTTGCCCTGGTTGAAACCACTCGGCACCGCCCGCTCGACCGAAGCGCCACCTGGAATGCGCCCGGCGGACGGGACGTTGACGGTGATCTTCGAGCCATCACGACCTTCGGCGTCGAAACCACCGACCACCAGGTTGCCCTGGGCGATGGCGTAGACGTTGCCGTCGATACCCTTGAGCGGCGTCATCAACAGGCTGCCGCCGCGCAGGCTCTTGGAGTTGCCGATCGACGACACGGTGATGTCGACCACCTGGCCAGGCTTGGCGAAGGCCGGCAGGTCGGCATGCACCGACACCGCGGCAACGTTCTTCAACTGCACGTTGCCCGAACCTGGCGGCACCTTGATACCGAACTGCGACAACATGTTGTTGAAGGTCTGCAGGGTGAACGGAGTCTGGGTGGTCTGGTCACCGGTACCGTTCAGGCCCACCACCAGACCGTAGCCGATCAGCTGGTTGGCACGCACGCCGGAAATGCTGGCGATATCCTTCAGGCGCTCGGCGTGGGCACCGAAGGCACAGGACAGAAGCAGAGTCGCGGCAATCAACCGCCTAGCGTTGAACATGGTCATCCGTACTCAGAAAGGCCAGAGCGGGCTGATGAAGAAACGGTCCAGCCAACCAGGCTGGCTGGCATCGGCGAACGAGCCGGTGCCCGAATAGGTGATGCGCGCGTCGGCCACACGGGTGGACGGCACGGTGTTGTCGGTGGCGATATCGTCGGCCCGCACCAGGCCGGCGATGCGTACCAGCTCCTCGCCGGTATTCAGGGTCATCCACTTCTCGCCACGCACCGCGATGATGCCGTTGGGCAGCACTTCGGCCACGGTGACAGTGATCGAACCGGTCAGGGTGTTGCCCTGGGTCGCCTTGCTGTCACCCTTGGTGGAGCGGTCACCGCTGTAACCGGCCTCGAGGGTAAGGTCGCCGCTGCCCAGCGGATTGTTGGTGTTGGGCACGGTACCGAACAGCGAAGTCAGGCCGAGGTTGGCCTTGCTGTTCTTCTGGATCTGCGAGCCAGCATTCTTGCTCGCCGAGGTACGCTCGTTGAGGGTGATGGTGATGATGTCGCCAACCCGGAACGCCTTGCGGTCGGTGTACAGGCCCTGCTCGAAACCGGCCTGGTAGATCGAACCGTTGTTGGCCGCCGCCGGCAACGGGGTGCGCGGCAGGACCGGCGCATAGTACGGATCGTTGGGCTTGGGCGGCGGCGCGACGCAACCGGCCAACGATACCGCCCCCCCCAGGGCGAACACGGACAACAGACGTTTCATGACTCTTACCTCTAGGCAAAACAGGCGCTGCAACAGCGAGCGGATGGTCAGCGGCCCGCACCCGGCGGGCCGCCACGGCTTACAGCTGCTGGGTGACGAACGACAGCATCTTGTCGGCGGCGGAGATGACCTTGGAGTTCATCTCGTAGGCGCGCTGGGTGGTGATCATGTTCACCAGCTCTTCGACGGTGCTGACGTTGGAGGCTTCCAGGGTCTGTTGCTGGGTGGTGCCAAAGCCGTTCAGGCCCGGCGTGCCAATTTGCGGCGCGCCGCTGGCGGCGGTCTCAAGGAACAGGTTGCCGCCGATGGCCTGCAGGCCGGCCGGGTTGATGAAGTCGGCGGTTTGGATATTGCCGATGACCTGCGCGGCCGGGTTGCCGGCGGTAGTGATCGAGACGGTGCCGTCCCGGCCGACAGTGAAGGTCTGCGCATCTGGCGGCACGACGATGGCCGGCTCCAGGGCGAAGCCGTTGGCGGTGACGATCTGGCCGTCGGAGTTCAGGTGGAAGGTACCGTCACGGGTGTACGAAACGGTGCCGTCAGGTTGCAGGATCTGGAAGAAACCGCGACCGTCGACCGCCATGTCCAGCGGGTTCTCGGTAGTCTGCAGGCTGCCGGCGGTGAAGCTCTTCTGGGTGCCGACGATGCGCACACCGGTACCGACCTGCAGGCCCGAAGGCAGCTCGCTGTCCTGGGTCGATTGCGCACCAGGCTGGCGTTTGATCTGGTACAAAAGATCCTGGAACTCGGCGCGATCACGCTTGAAGCCGGTGGTCGAGACGTTGGCCAGGTTGTTGGAGATGACCGCGAGGTTGGTGTCCTGGGCGGACAGGCCGGTTTTAGCGACCCAAAGAGCCGGAAGCATTTAGTGTTCTCCTCGTGCGCCTGTTTTACGGCACCCGTTCAAATGTAGTTAGCCGATTTGCAAAACCCGAGCCATGGCTTCATCGCCTTCCTTGGCCGCGTTCATCATCTTGATGTGCAGTTCGAACTGACGCGACAGCGCCAGCACCGAGGTCATTTCCTCGACGGCGTTGACGTTGCTCGATTCCAGGAAGCCCGAGACCAGGCGGACGTTGACGTCGGCGTCGGCTGGCTGGCCGCTGGCGGTGTGGATCATGCCATCCAGCCCCTTGGTCATACCCTTGATATCCGGATTGACCAGCTTGATCCGGTCGACCTCGGCCATCACTCGCGGATCCTCGCCCATGGCGCGGATGCTGATGGTGCCATCGTCGCCGACCTCGACCTTCTGCTCGGGCGGAATCGCGATCGGGCCACCATTGCCGATGACAGGCATGCCGTTGCCGGCACGCAGCACGCCCAGGGCGTCAATGTTCAGGCTGCCAGTGCGCACATAGGCTTCGCTGCCATCGGGCGCCTGCACGGCGATGAAGCCCTTGCCGGCAACCGCCACGTCCAGTTCGCGACCGGTCTCGACCAGCGCACCTTCACTGAAGTCGGTAGCCGGACGCTCGGTCATGGCAAAGGCACGTGCCGGAAAGCTGTCGCCAAACACCGGCATCGAACGGGCCTGCTCCAGGTCGCGCTGGAAGCCATTGGTGGAAACGTTCGCCAGGTTGTTGGCATGGGCCTTTTGCGCCAGCGCGTTCTGGCTGGCACCGGTCATGGCCACATAAAGCATCTTGTCCACAGCATCTCCTCTACGCGAACCTTGCCGCGCTGTCGTTGGCAAGGGCAAAGCAATTATCGAACCAACATTACAAAGCCCCGCAACACGGGGCTTTCAGGGCATCCTACGGCGGTTGGCGTCAGTTTATCGGCGAATACTTGCCGCAGGCGGCAAACCCACGTCAGTCGTCACGACAGGCGCCGTTACGGTAGGGGCCAGAATGACGCTTCCAGCCCTCACCCGGATCGTTGGCCGAGCACATGTAGCGCCCGGTCGCCAGGCTTTGCCACTGATACCAGGGCGCCGGCGCGGCCCCCAGCGACAGCGCCACCAGCAACGTACCGGTCACGACCACGAACACCGACAACTTCTTCATGACATCACTCTCCGCACTGCCAGATGTGAAAAAGCCCCTGCGGGCAGGGGCTTTTTCACGCCACGATCATCAGGTCATCTGAATGATGGTCTGCATGATGGTGCTTTCGGTGGAAATGGTCTTGGCGTTGGCCTGGTAGTTGCTCTGCGCCTTGATCAGGTTGACCAGCTCACCGGTCAGGTCGACGTTGGAGTCTTCCAGGGAGCTGCCGGCGATACGGCCCAGGGTGCCGGTGTCCGGCTCGCCGATGATCGGCACGCCCGAAGCGTAGGACTCTTTCCAGGCAGTGGCGCCGACCGGGGTCAGACCCTGCAGGTTGGCGAAGTTGGCGACCACCACCTGACCGATGACCTTGTTCTGGCCGTTGGTGAAGTTGGCAAACATGTTGCCGCTCTGATCCACGGTCAGGCCGGCCAGCTCACCGGTGGCATAACCATCCTGGTCCTTGGCGGTGGTGGCCGAAGCTGCGTTGTACTGAGTGGTGGCCAGCATATCCAGGGTCACACCACCGGTACGCGCGGTGGCGCCATTGCCGACCCAGGTACCCGCCGCGTTTTTCTCGGCAGGCACCCAGCCGGTCAGCTGGAAGGTCTTGTCCGCGGCGATGGTCAGGCCACCGGTGACCGCACCGGCAGTCATGGCCGCGGTGTCGAGCTTGCCGCCCGAGGTGAACGGCAGCTTGTTCGCCAGCGGCGTGGTCAGCGCCGGGTTGGCAGGGTTGCGACCATCGATGGTGGTGTACATGGTCCAGGAGTTGGTGCCGGCATCCTTGACGAAGTACTGGTTCATCTGGTGTTCGTTACCCTGGCTGTCATAGACCGGGGTGTTGAAGGTGTAGTTGTAGCTTTTGACATTGGTCGGGTCGAACGGCGCAACCGAAGGCGCGGCGTCACTGGAGTTCAGATTGACGGTTTCAGAGATACGACCGGTCGGCTTCGGCGACAGGTTCGAGGTATCGATCTTCAGGTTGGTCAGCGAGCCCTGGATGACCTTGCCGTTCTCATCCACCGGATAGCCTTGCAGGTTGGCGCCGTTGGCGTTGACGACATATCCTTCCTTGTCGCTGTAGAAGGCACCGGAGCGGGTGTAGATACGCGAACCGTTGTCGTTCAGGGCGAAGAAGCCGTTGCCGTCAATGGCCATGTCCAGCGCCTGGCCGGTGCCGTTGATGTTGCCCGGGTTGAACATCTGCGAGACCGCCATGGTCTTCACACCGCTGCCCACCTGGGTCTTGCCGCCGGCGGTGCCGCGGATGGACTGCGAATACTGGTCGCCGAACTCGGCGCGCGACGCCTTGAAACCGCTGGTGGCAACGTTGGCAATGTTGTTGCCGGTAACGTTCAGTGCCTTGTTCGCCGCATAGAGACCGCTAAGGCCGATATTGAAAGACATGTACTCGCTCCTTGTGCCGATTCTGCGGCGTTAAATTCCGATAGTGGTTACTTTGGAGATGCCGACTTTGCCGATGCCGGCCAGGTCGAGCATCATCTCGCTGCCGTTCTGGAAGCTGACACTGTTGACCTTGGCCGGCAGCAACGTGGCCAGCGTCTTGGCCTTGCCGTCGACCTTGGTCTCGGCACTGAAGGTGTAGGTACCCGGATCGACCGCCTCGCCCTTTTCGTTTTTGCCATCCCAGATGAAGTCAGCGGTGCCGGCCTTCTGCGCGCCCAGCTCGATGGTCTTGACCACGTTGCCGTCCTTGTCCTTGATGGTGACCTTGCCTTCGGTGATGTTCGACGGCACCACGACCTGGCCATTGAAGCTCTTGGTGGTGTCGACCACCGCCTTGTCGCTCGCCACGATCACCGAACGGCCGACCAGCGAGGTAGCCTGCAATGCCTGGGACGAACCGATGCCGGTAAGGATGCCGTCGACCGACTCCTTCAGCGACTGGATGCCTTCGAGGCTGCTGAACTGCGCCAGCTGCGCGACGAACTCGCCGTTGTCCTGGGGATCGAGCGGGTTCTGGTTCTTCATCTGCGTAACCAGCAACTTCAGGAACGCATCCTTGCCCAATGCGCTGCCGGCCTGGCCGGTGCTGGCATTGTTCTTGGTGGTAGGCTTCTGCAGCGACTCCAGATAGCCGCTGCCGACCTTGTTATCGGTATTGGTGGTAGTCATTTAGGCTCGCTTACTGACCCAGGGTCAGCACTTTCTGCATCATGTTCTTGGCGGTGTTCATCAGTTCGGCGTTGGTCTGGAACGCGCGGCTGGCGGAGATCATGTCAGCCATCTCCTCGACCACGTTGACGTTCGGGTAGTAGACGTAGCCGTCCTTGTTCGCCGCCGGGTGGTTCGGCTCGTAGCGCGCCTCGAGGTTGCTCTGGTCCTCGATGATGCCCTTAACCTGTACGCCCTGCCCCGCTTCGCCCTGGTCCTCGAACAGCGACTGGCCAGCGCCACCCTGGGCCTGCTGGAAGGTGGTGGCGAACACCGGATGACGGGCACGGTAGGTCTGGTCGATGCTCGACGAGACGGTCTCGGCGTTGGCGATGTTCGAGGCAACGGTGTTCAGGCGCGTGTTCTGCGCGCTCATGCCGCTACCGGCGATGTTGAAGACACTGGCAAGGGACATGGTCACTCTCCGCGCAGGGCCGATACCAGCCCTTTGAATTTGCTGTTGAGCAGGGTGAAGCTGGCCTGGAAGCCAACGGCGTTTTCGGTGTAGTTCGATTGCTCGATCTGCGCGTCCACGGTGTTCTGGTCGATCGACGGTTGCATCGGGGTGCGGTACTGCAGCGTGTCGTCCATCATCGCCAGGCCTTCAGCCTCGATGTGGCGATTGTTGGTACGGTCCAGGGCGATGCGCCCGTTCTGCTGCTTGTCGGCCTCGGCGGCGAGCACCGACGAGAAATCCATGTCGCGCGCCTTGTAGTTCGGCGTGTCGGCGTTGGCGATGTTGTTGGCCAGCACCTCGGCACGCTGGGCGCGGAAGCCCAATGCCTTTTCGTGGATGCCGAGCGCCTTGTCGAAGCTGATGCTCATATCGGGGAAACCTTCAGAGGTTGACCAGAGTTTCGTTGGCTTAGGCTTTAGCAAGGGTTGTGCCAACCACCACAACCCCGATAAACAGGGGTCCAATGGGCTCAGCACATGATGGGCATGCCAGAAAAGCGGCAAAGTGCTTCCGCTTCGCACGCAACAAGCGGCAATTGCCAGGCGGCAAAAGCGGCAAAACAAAAAATTGACGTCAAACAACCATGCCCATTAGCCATCATTCGCGGTAGGATTCGCGCCCCGCGCAGCGCTGTGGCACGAAGCCACCCTTCTCGAAAGCCAATGGTTTCTACCCACGCATGGATGCGCGACGACTTTTTACTGTTTTCCAAGGATAGAAGCCGTGGCTTTGCCAACCTTCCGCAAAACCCTCCTCACCCTGGCCATCAGCGCCGCGCCCCTGCCTTCCCTGGCTCAGACCGTCACCCTGAACGACAGCGGGTTTCGCAGCGAACACCAGGTCATCAACGACGACCTGGCGTTTGCCGGCAGCTTCACCGGCCAGGACAAGAGCGCCATCCATCTGTTCGACACCCGTATCATGGGTGACCTCACCTTCAACAGCACCATCAACGACAACGACAACGACCAGACGGCCATCGCCACGACACAGGATAGTGATGGCATCCACATCGCCAGCAGCAACCTGAGCGGCGAACTGTTCCAACTCGGCAACGTCAAGACCACCAGCAGTGGTGGTGCTGCCCTGCGCCTGCGGGCCAGCACCCTTGATGGCGACCTGCGCAACCTGGGCCAGCTCAAGTCCACCACCGGCGTCTTCGCTGTCAGCGGCGTGCAGAACTACGGTATTGACCTGGCCTCCCCCAACACCGGCACCACGCTAGTCAGGGGCGATGTACTCAATGCCGAGGGGGCGCTCATCGAGGCTTCCTCGCCTGAAGCGCGCGCCATCAACGTGGCCGGCGCCAACCTGGAGGGCAAGGTCATCAACCGCGGCCTCATCCGCGCGACCAGCAGCAACGCTATCGGCATCCTGGCCACGTCCAGCCCCGACAGCCGAACGATCAACGCCGTGCTTGCCGGCGTCGAGAACCACGGCGAGATCTTTGCCGGCACCGAGGGCATCGTGCTCGATGGCGCGACCCTGACCGACACGCTCGGACGGCACGTCATCAACACCGGCCGGATCACGACCAGTGGCACTGCCATCAGAATCGGCAACGTCGCCCTCGATGGCCCAGGCATGCAGCCTTGGCAGAAGGCCAATGGCGACGTGAACATCTTCAACAGCGGCAGCCTCTGGGCCGACGTCGCCATCGATGCCAGCGCGAGCAGTCACCCGGTCGAGCTGATCCTGCGCGAAGGCAGCGAGATCTACGGCACCCTCACCGGAATCGCCAACATCGAAGTCGAGGGCGACAGCACCTACGGCACCACCGTCATCAACCGCGGTAGCACCGATATCCGCCTGGTGAACGACGGCTGGCTCGATGTCGGCAGCGCCGGCGATCCTCCCGTCACGCTTCACTTCGACTCCGACCACACCCGCATCGACGGCAACCTGCGCGTGGCCGACAACTCGGCGCTGGGTATGCTGCTCTCCGAGATGACCACCCCCAACGAGGCCATCGTCAAGGTCAGCGGCATCACCGAGTTCGGCCAGAACGCCAGGATCGCCCTGACCCCGGAAGGCGATGATTTCCAGGCAGGCGGCACGCGCTACCTGCTGCTCGAAGCCGGTCGGGTGAATGTGCTCGACGCCAGCGGCACACCCAAGGTTGTCAGCACCTCGGCGATGCTCAACGTCACGAGCAGCACCCTCGAGGACAACAAGGTCTACGCGATCGTCAGCACTCAGCCCACCGAACGCCTCGAACAGATCGTGACCGGGCAAGGGGGCGACGGCAACGCGCGACAAGCCCTGGGCAACTTGGCCGAGGCCGGCTTGCTGGCACGCCTGGGCAAGCATGATCCGCTGTTCCTCGCCGCCGCCGGCGCTGACGAAGCACGACTGGCCAGGCTCGCCGAACAACTGGCGCCGGACGTCAGCGACGGCGCCCGCCAAGCCGCCATGGCCAGCCAGCGACTGATCGGCAACGCCATCGCCAGCCGCTCCAGCAGCCTGCGCGCCCCTCACGCCAGCGAAGCACGCAGCGCCTCCGGCGTGTGGATGCAGTCGCTGTACAGCGATGCCAGCCAGCAGCAGCGCGATGGCATTGCCGGCTACAACGCCTACAGCCGCGGCATGGCGGTCGGCGCCGATGCCCGGCTTGACGACCAGTTCACGTTCGGCACGGCCTACAGCTTCATCGACAGCGACATCAACGGCAAGCACGGCAACAAGACCCAGGTACAGAGCCATGCCTTCTCGCTGTATGGCAGCTACACCCTGGAAAACTACTTCGTCGACGCCAGCCTGACCTACAGCTTCAACGACAACGAAGGCAAGCGTGAGATCGCCGGCACCCGGGCCAAGTCGGACTACGACAGCAACCTGCTGGGCCTGAACCTGGTGGGTGGCTACAGCTGGCAGCTGAATCCGCGACTGCTGGTCGAGCCGCGCCTGGCGGCGCGCTACAGCCGCGTCGACATCGACAGCTTCAACGAGAAAGGCTCGTCTGCCGCACTCAAGGTCGAGGCACAACGCTACGAGGCCATCGAACTGGGCGCCGGCGTGCGCGTGGCCAGCCAACTGCCGCTCGGCGCAGGCACCCTGGAGCCGCAGCTGAAGGTGATGGCGTATCACGACTTTGCCGCCGACCCTGTGCAGAACACCGCGACCTTCGTGCTTGGCAGCGCACCCTTCGTGAGCCACGGCGCCAGCGTGTCGCGCAACAGCTACGAGGCCGGCCTGGGTGCGGACTACAAGCTGGGGGCGGTGAGCGTCGGCGTCAGCTATGACTACGTGGGCAAATCGGGCTTCGATGCCGACGTGTTCTCGGCAAGGTTGCGCTACGCGTTCTGACGCGCCATCCCAGGCAAGCCCGCAGCAAAAACGAAAAGGCCGGTATCGCAGGATACCGGCCTTTTTGACTTGGCCTTACTTGGCCTGGTAGATGATCCCCGGGCTGCACTGAACCATCTGGTAGTGGTCCGGCAGCCCGTTGAGCGCCTCGGACGCGCCAAGGAACAGGTAGCCACCGGGCTTGAGCGTGCCGTGAATGCGCATGAGGATGTCCTTCTTGACCTGAGCCGAGAAGTAGATCAGCACGTTGCGGCAGAACACGATGTCGAACTTGCCCAGCGGCGCATAGCTGTCGAGCAGGTTGTAGGAACGGAACTCGACGCGGCTGCGGATCGGCGCCTTGATCGCCCAGCGCCCCGGCCCCTTGATGTCGAAGTAGCGCTGCAGGCGCTCCTGCGACAAGCCGCGGGCGATGGCCAGGCTGTCGTACT
Organism: Pseudomonas sp. FG36; assembly: GCF_057809275.1. Taxonomy (NCBI): domain Bacteria; kingdom Pseudomonadati; phylum Pseudomonadota; class Gammaproteobacteria; order Pseudomonadales; family Pseudomonadaceae; genus Pseudomonas; species Pseudomonas sp. FG36. The sequence continues at coordinate 51,973 of NZ_JBMDJQ010000014.1, read as the reverse complement.
CACCGGTCTTGCAGTTGTTGAGCATGGCGCCCGACAGGTCAGTGGCGACGATCTGCGCGCCCATCTTCAACTGGCCAAGGTTGGTCCGCTCGAACTCGTCGATGGCCATCGACAGCGAGTACGGTTCCTGCCCGGAGGAACAGGCCGCCGACCAGATGCGCAGGCGCTGGCCCGGGTTGTTCTTGATGAACTCCGGAATCACCTTGTTCTTGAGCACCTCGAATGGATAGGTATCGCGGAACCACAGCGTCTCGTTGGTGGTCATGGCATCGACCACCTGCTCACGCAAGCCACCGCGTGGCTGGGTCTGGATGCGTTGCACCAGCTCGCCCAGCGACTTGATGCCCTGTTGCTCCATCAGCTTGTTGAGACGGCTGGAGACCAGGTACTGCTTATTCTCGCCCAGCAGGATGCCACAGGCTTTCTCCAGGAAGACCCGGAACTGTTCGAAATCCAAATTACCCGTAGACAATGCTGCCGCCTCTTTATCAATCGCTAGCGCCGGGGACGAACCCCGGCCGTTTTCAATGGCTCGCCTTGATCCGATCGACCACGCGCTGGGCGAGATCATCCGGCTTGAACTTGGCCAGGAAGTCATCGGCCCCGACCTTCTTGACCATCGCCTGGTTGAATACCCCGGACAACGAAGTATGCAGGCAGATGTGCAACTTTTGCATGCGTGGATCGCTGCGAATCTCCGCCGTGAGGGTATAGCCGTCCATTTCCGGCATTTCAATATCCGAGATCATCATGAGGAACTCGTCCTCAGGACGCTTGCCCTCGTCCACCAGCTTGCGCAGGTAATCCAGGGCCTGGCGACCATCGTTGAGCGCCACCACCTCGACGCCCACGGTCTGCAGGCAACGGCTTACCTGCTTGCGCGCCACCGACGAGTCATCGACGGTCAACACCCGCAGCATCACCGCCTTGTCCTGAACCTCGGCATCGATCACACCATCCGACACAGACTCGGACGATGGCGCCACCTCGGCCAGCACCTTCTCGACATCGATGATCTCGACCATGCGGTTGTCGACCCGGGTCACGGCGGTCAGGTAGTGATCACGCCCGGTGCCCTTGGGTGGCGGATGGATCTCTTCCCAGTTCATGTTGACGATGCGCTCCACCGAGTGCACCAGGAAACCCTGGGTCTTGGTGTTGTACTCGGTGATGATCACGAAGCTGTTGCGCGTCTCTTCCTTCAGCTGCGGAAGGCCCGTGGCCATCGACAGGTCCAGGATCGGGATGGTCGCCCCCCGAATGTTGGCCACGCCGCGCACCACCGGATGAGACCTGGGCAGCAAGGTCAGGTCCGGGCACTGCAGTACCTCGCGCACCTTGAACACATTGATGCCGTAGAGCTGGTCGCCATTGAGGCGAAACAACAACAACTCCAGGCGGTTCTGCCCCACCAGTTGCGTGCGCTGGTTGACCGAATCCATCACTCCAGCCATGCCGGACTCCTTCAACGATTGCCTGTGTACCAAATCGGCACGGGCTTTGCTTTTTTGAACGCCATGTACACGAAAACGACAAATTTCCGACGACTGACGCGCCTGTTGACCGGCTCACTGGCCGCCCTGTGCCTGCTGGCACCCGGCATACGTACGCTGGCGGACGCTTTTACCTTGCCTGAACAGCTTATCGGTGTCACTCAGGGGTTTCTTGAATTCACCGTAGAGGATTATCTGGCGACCACCCAGACGCCGGGGCGCTACGAGATCCAGGTCAACACCCTGGACCCGCGCCTGCGCATGCCGTTGTGCAGCCAGCAGCTGGATGCCTCGCTGGAAAGTTCGACGCCGCTCGGGCGGGTCACGGTACGGGTGCGCTGCGATGGCGCCGCGCCCTGGACGGTGTTCGTCCCGGCCCAGGTGCGCCTGCTGCGCGACGTGGTGGTGATGACTCGCCCGCTCAAGCGCGAAAGCGTGGTCGGTGAAGGCGATGTAGCCATGCGCGAGCGCGATGTAGGCACGCTGGGCCCCGGCTACCTGACTCAACTGGACCAGGCGCTGGGCATGAAGCTGCTGCGCCCCACGGTGCTCGACCAGGTGCTGACGCAACAGCACCTGGAGCAGGCCGAAGTGGTGCGCAAGGGCGACCACGTGGTGATCATCGCCCGCAGCGGCAGCCTCAGCGTGCGCATGCCGGGCGAAGCATTGGACAAGGGCGGCCTGCAGACGCAGATCCGCGTGCGCAACCTGAACTCCAAGCGCGTGGTCAAGGCACGGGTCACAGGGCCCGGCCAGGTCGAGGTGGCCATGTAGCAACACCCCGCGTCGGGATACTGACAGAACGCTGGCGATGTGGAACCGCGCACCCTAAACTGTGTCACACATCGGGTTGCGCACGCGTGCCGAGAGGCGGTGATGCATTCACGCCTAAAGTTTTGCTCGGGTAGGCCGAAAGCAAGGCATGCGTCCTAATTCCCAGGGGTTTTGAACATGGTCATCGACTTCAGTCGTCTAAACAATTCTCCGTCCGTCACGGGCGGCGTTCGCGGCAATGCCGCACCGGGCACCGCCGATAAAGCCGGCGCGGCCAGTGAAGCGCCAAAGCAGGCCAATGCCAGCGGAGAAGCCGTACACCTGAGCCCAGAGGCCCAGCAATTGCAGAAGATCAGCGACAAGCTGCGCGACCAGCCAACCGTCAACAGCGCCCGCGTGGCGGAGTTGAAGCAAGCGATCGCAGATGGCAGCTACAAGGTCGATGCCGACCGTGTCGCCAGCAAACTGCTTGATTTCGAAGCCCAGCGCTGACCCTCAGGCGCGCTGACTTCAAGGACGCAATCGCCAAGAGTTAGCCATGCACGACATCACCTTGCTGCAACTGATCGAAAACGACATCGCGCCAACGCAGGAACTGCTCGAACTCCTGCAAAACGAAGCGATAGCCCTGCACGGCCGGGATATGCTGGCCCTGGAGCACATCCTGGCCCGTAAACAGTCGTTGATCATCTTGCTCGAGCAGCAGGGCAAGCGCCGCAGCCAGCTGCTGCTGGAGCTCGGCCTGAGCGCCGACCGCGCCGGCGCACAGGCGCTGGCCGCGCAGTCGAGCAACGGCGAGGCCATCATGAGCCGCCTCGATGCCCTGGGCGAGCTCATGGACGCCTGCCAGCAGGTCAACGAGACCAACGGCCGGATCATCCAGGTCCAGCAGCAGACCACGGCCAACCAGATCAGAATCCTTCAGGGTGGCGATTCTCCGTCGCTCTATGACAGCCGTGGCGGTACCTCGCCAATGGCCAAGCCCCGCGCACTCAGCCAAGTGTGATTAGTTCTATCTTAGTTATTTCAAGGCACGGAACATACTGGCAAAATGCCGTAACTTGCGTGTGCCGTTTTGCCTGGAGATTGATAACCCGTGTTCAATGAATCCGATGCTCCCCAGCCCCCAAAGGTGCTGACCACCCCTTTGGAGATCGCGGCCAACTTGCGCCAGCTGCTGGATAGCCACGACCCGCTGATCATCAGCTTCCATGAGCGCAGCCAGCGGTTCCAGAGCTATGTGGTGCATGTCGACCGGGAAAGCGGTGTCCTGGCACTGGATGAAATGATCCCTCGCGACGGCGAGAAGTACATCGAGAGCGGCGAACCCTTCCGCATCGAAGGCTTCCACGACGGCGTGCGCATCGCCTGGGAAAGCAGCGTACCGCTGACCATCACCGAGATCGACGGCCACCGCTGCTACCGTGGCCCGCTGCCCGATGAAGTGACCTATCACCAGCGCCGCAATGCCTTCCGCGCCGCGCTGAAGCTTTCGCAACTGGTCGACGTGACCCTCGATGGCACCCACCTCAAGGGCAATGGCGCGCTGCGCGGCAAACTGCTGGATATCTCGGCCACCGGCTGCAAACTGCGCTTCGATGGCAATGTCGAGGATCGCCTGCAACTGGGCCAGGTCTACGAGCGCTTCAAAGCCGGCAACCCACTGGGGTTGACCGACACCCTGGTCGAACTGCGCCACCTGCACTTCGAAGAGCGCATCAACACCACTTTCGCCGGGGTGCGCTTCCACAACCTCAACGGTCAGGCCCAGCGCAAGATCGAGAGCTTCGTCTACCAGCTGCAGCGTGAAGCGCGGCGGTTCGACAAGGACGACTATTGATCGTCGCCAGCCCATGAAAAACGCCACCCCTCGGGTGGCGTTTTCATTGGTGCCTGAGCAGGCCGTTTAGGAAACCGATTTGCCCACCTCGCCTTGCGCCTGCGCAACGGCATCCTCCTCGGTATCTTCCGCCGCCACCGGCGCCTGCATCACATCCTGCACCGTCCGCTCATCCACCCGGGGATCGAGCGCTGCCGACAAGGGCGAGCCCGCCGCCGGCATCGCCACGTGCCCCAGTGGCGCATCCTGGACCTGATGCAGCCCGGTGACCGCCTTGGGCCGAATACGCCAGACCAGCACCAGCGCGAAGAACACGAAAAAGGCGTAGAGCATCTGCGCCCCCAGCAGCTTCATCAGCACCCCGGCCGCCAACGGCCCGATACAGGCGCCCACACCATAGGTGACCAGCAGCATGGCGGTCAGCGAGACCCGCCGCTCGCTCTCCACGTGGTCATTGGAGAACGCCACCGCCAAGGGATACAGGCAGAACTGCAACAGCGATATGACAAAGCCCATGGCAAACAGCAGCTCGAGCGGAACCCCCGGCAGGATCGCCAGCGGCGCGGCAGCCAGGGCCAGGCCGATGGCCACGCAGCGGATCAGCACGGCGCGGTCATAGCGGTCGGAAAGCCAGCCCAGCGGCCACTGCACCAGCAGCCCGGCAAAGATGCAGCAGCCCATGAACAGGCCGATCTGCTCGGTGCTCAGCCCCTGGCTGGACGCATACAGCGGCGCCAAGCCATAGAAAGAGCCGACGATCAGGCCCGAACCGAGCACCGTGGACAGCGATTGTGGCACGCGCTTGATGAAGAACTTCGGCTCCATCGGCGCCGGGCGCAACGGCGCGGGGTGAATGCGCCGGGTCATGGCCACCGGCACCAGGCACAAGGCGAAGCACATCGCCACCAGCATCAGCAGTTCCGGCCCCAGCTGTGGGTGCACCACCAGGATCAACTGGCCGAGCACCAGCCCCAGGTAGGAGGCGATCATGTAGCCGCTGAACACCGCGCCACGGTGCTTGGCGTCGGCTTGTTCATTGAGCCAGCTCTCGATGACCATGTACTGGCACATCATCCCCAGGCCGACGATCATGCGCAGCCCGACCCAGGCCGGCAGCCAGTTGGTCAGCCCATGCCCGAGCACTGCTGCGCCGACAATGCCGGCACAAGTGGCATAGGCACGGATATGTCCGACCCGGCCGATCAGCCGATGCCCTACCTTGCCCCCCACCGCCAGGCCGAAGTAGTTGGCTGCCATCAACGCACCGATCCACAGGCTGTCGACATGATCGGCGGCCAGGCGCAAGGCCAGGTAGGTACTCAGCAGGCCCGAGCCGATCAGCATCATCAAGGCAGCGAAGTACAGCGACTGAAACGGCTTCCAGATATTTCGCATACGTCCCGTCAAGCTCCTTGACCAAGTGGCGTTGGGTTGCAGGCAAGCATAAAAGCAAATCCATCTTGGCACAGGCCCCCAGGCAGCAAAAAGAGCCGTGGGGGCGCATCCAGTAGCGGTCGTGTCGCGCTCAGGCCTGCGCGGCCAGCACACGGCGCTCCCAGGGGGTGATTTCATCGAAGAAATCGCTCAGCTCCAGGGTCTTGGTGGCGATGTAGCCTTCGATGAACTCCTTGCCGAACAGTTCCCGCGCCAGGGCGCTGCGCTTGAGCCGCTCAAGCGCGGCATGCAAGGTGCAAGGCAGGCTGAGATGGTCCGGCACCTCGAACTCGCCCTGGATCGCCGGCGTCGGCGCAATCTGCCGCTCGATACCGTGCAGGCCGGCGGCAAGGCTTGCGGCAATGGCCAGGTAGGGGTTGGTATCGGCGCCCGGCAGGCGGTTCTCCACCCGCCGCGCCACAGGTGAGCTGGCCGGGATGCGCAGGCCTGCCGCACGGTTGTCCTCGGACCAGCAGGCGTTGTTCGGTGACGCATAAGGGTGGCACAGACGCTGGTAGGAATTGACGTTCGGCGCGAACAGCGCGGTGAAGTCGGCCAGGCAGGCCTGCAGGCCACCGATGAAATGGTGGAAGGTGTCGGTCGCCCTGCCCTGCTCGTCGCTGAACACATTGCGCCCGCTGCCGACCTCCACCAGGCTCTGGTGAATGTGCATCGAACTGCCGGGCGTGTGTGCCAGTGGCTTGGCCATGCACACCACGGTCAGGCCATGTTTGAGCGCGACCTCCTTGAGCAGGTGCTTGAACAGGAAGGTCTGGTCGGCCAGCAGCAAAGGATCGCCGTGCAGCAGGTTGATCTCGAACTGGCTGACGCCCATCTCGTGCATGAAGGTGTCGCGTGGCAGGCCCAGCGCCGCCATGCAGCGGTACACCTCGTTGAAGAACGGGCGCAGACCGTTGTTGGAGCTGACACTGAAGGCCGAGTGGCCCATTTCCCGGCGTCCGTCCTTGCCCAGCGGCGGCTGGAACGGCTGGGTCGGGTCGGCGTTGGCGGCAAAGACGAAGAACTCCAGCTCGGTCGCCACCACCGGGGCCAGCCCGCGCTCGGCGTACCGGGCGATCACCGCCTTGAGCTGGCCACGGCTGGACAACCCCGAAGGAGTGCCATCGAGCTCCACCGCATCGCAGATCGCCAATGCCCGAGGTTCGTCGCTCCAGGGCAGGTGGTGGATCTGCGAGGGTTCGGCCACCAATGCGAGGTCGCCATCGTCGCTGCCATAGTATCTTGCCGCTGGGTAACCGCCCATGATGCACTGCAGCAGCACGCCACGGGCCATCTGCAGGCGACGCCCCTCGAGGAAGCCCTCGGCGGTCATCACCTTGCCGCGGGGCACGCCGTTGAGGTCGGGGGTGACGCACTCGATTTCGTCGATGCCCTCCAGGAGCACTGCCTGGTTCTGCGGGCCTTCGGTCGTCATGACGCTGTCCTTCTTGTTGTGTTCGCATGCCGGGAATGGCGACGCACACAACATAGGCCGGGGGTGTTTAAAATATCAAGCACCCCAGGCACCGCGCCCGGATCATTGCTCGCGCAACGTCATGCCATTGGCCGGCAGCGGCAACGCGGTCTTGTAGCGCACCTGCTTCAAGGCAAAGCTGGAGCGAATGTTCGCCACCCCGGGCAAGCGGGTCAGGTAATCGAGAAAGCGCTCCAGTGCCTGGATGCTTGGCAGCAGTACCCGCAGCAGGTAGTCCGGGTCGCCGGTCATCAGGTAACACTCCATCACCTCCGGGCGCTCGGCAATTTCTTCCTCGAAGCGATGCAGCGACTGCTCCACCTGCTTTTCCAGGCTAACGTGGATGAACACATTCACATCCAGACCCAGCGCCTCGGGCGACAGTAGCGTGACCTGCTGGCGGATCACCCCCAGCTCCTCCATGGCCTTGACCCGGTTGAAGCACGGCGTGGGCGACAGGTTGACCGAGCGCGCCAGCTCCGCGTTGGTGATGCGGGCGTTTTCCTGCAGGCTGTTGAGGATGCCGATATCCGTTCGATCCAGTTTACGCATGAGAGAAATTGACCTGGTTTTTGTGTTTGTACGGAATGTTTATCTGCGCCACAGGAGAAAGGCAACGAACTTGAGAGAAAAATTCTCCTGCCGTCCCCCTATGATGTAAAAAGACGCTGACCTGCCAGTCACGAGCCGGCAGTCAGCGGCGGCCGCTTCAAAGCTCACAAAAACAACATTCGAGCGAGCGTAAAAAGCATGAACGAGTACGCCCCCCTGCGTCTGCATGTGCCCGAGCCTACAGGCCGGCCAGGCTGCCAGACCGATTTCTCCTACCTGCGCCTGAACGACGCCGGTCAAGTCCGTAAACCCCCTATCGATGTGGAAGCCGCTGACACCGCGGACCTTTCCTACAGCCTCGTGCGCGTGCTCAACGAGCATGGCGACGCCGTTGGCCCGTGGGCCGAGGGCATCGAGCCGCAGGTGCTGCGCCAGGGCATGCACGCCATGCTCAAGACGCGCATCTTCGACAGCCGCATGGTGGTTGCCCAGCGTCAGAAGAAGATGTCCTTCTACATGCAGAGCCTGGGCGAGGAAGCCATCGGCAGCGGCCAGGCCCTGGCCCTGAACCGCACCGACATGTGCTTCCCCACCTATCGCCAGCAGAGCATCCTGATGGCCCGCGACGTGTCGCTGGTCGACATGATCTGCCAGCTGCTGTCCAACACCCGTGACCCGCTCAAGGGCCGCCAGCTGCCGATCATGTATTCGGTGCGCGAGGCCGGCTTCTTCACCATCAGCGGCAACCTGGCCACCCAGTTCGTCCAGGCGGTCGGCTGGGCCATGGCCTCGGCGATCAAGGGCGATACCAAGATCGCCTCGGCATGGATCGGCGATGGCGCCACCGCCGAGTCCGACTTCCATACCGCGCTGACCTTCGCCCACGTCTACCGCGCCCCGGTGATCCTCAACGTGGTCAACAACCAGTGGGCGATCTCGACCTTCCAGGCCATCGCCGGGGGCGAGTCGACCACCTTCGCCGGCCGTGGCGTGGGTTGCGGCATCGCTTCGCTACGAGTGGACGGCAACGACTTCATCGCGGTCTACGCCGCTTCGCGCTGGGCCGCCGAACGCGCCCGCCGCGGCTTGGGCCCGACGCTGATCGAGTGGGTCACCTACCGCGCCGGCCCGCACTCGACTTCGGACGACCCGTCCAAGTACCGCCCGGCCGACGACTGGAGCCACTTCCCGCTGGGCGACCCGATCGCCCGCCTCAAGCAGCACCTGATCAAGCTTGGCCACTGGTCCGAGGAAGAGCACCAGGCGGTCACCGCCGAGCTCGAGGCCGAGGTGATCAAGGCGCAGAAGGACGCCGAACAGTTCGGCACCCTGAGCAACGGCCATATCCCCAGCGCCGCGTCGATGTTCGAGGACGTGTACAAGGAAATGCCCGACCACTTGCGCCGTCAGCGCCAGGAACTGGGGGTCTGAGATGAACGATCACAACAACAGCATCCATCTGGAAAACGCCATGTCCACCACCACCATGACCATGATCCAGGCCCTGCGCTCGGCCATGGATGTCATGCTCGAGCGCGATGACAACGTGGTGGTCTATGGCCAGGACGTTGGCTACTTCGGCGGCGTGTTCCGCTGCACCGAAGGCCTGCAGACCAAGTACGGCAAGTCCCGCGTGTTCGACGCGCCGATCTCCGAAAGCGGCATCGTCGGCACCGCCGTGGGCATGGGCGCCTATGGCCTGCGCCCAGTGGTCGAGATCCAGTTCGCCGACTACTTCTACCCTGCCTCCGACCAGATCGTCTCGGAGATGGCCCGCCTGCGCTATCGCTCGGCCGGTGAGTTCATCTCCCCGCTGACCCTGCGCATGCCTTGCGGTGGCGGCATCTACGGCGGCCAGACCCACAGCCAGAGCCCCGAGGCGATGTTCACCCAGGTCTGCGGCCTGCGCACCGTCATGCCATCGAACCCCTACGACGCCAAGGGCCTGCTGATCGCCTCGATCGAATGCGACGATCCGGTGATCTTCCTCGAGCCCAAGCGCCTGTACAACGGCCCGTTCGACGGCCACCACGACCGTCCGGTGACGCCATGGTCCAAACACCCGCACAGCGCCGTGCCGGATGGCTACTACAGCGTGCCGCTGGACAAGGCGGTGATCACCCGCCCGGGCAACGACGTCACCGTGCTGACCTACGGCACCACCGTGTATGTGTCGCAAGTAGCGGCCGAAGAGAGCGGCGTCGACGCCGAGGTCATCGACCTGCGCAGCCTGTGGCCGCTGGACCTGGAGACCATCGTCGAGTCGGTGAAGAAAACCGGCCGCTGCGTGGTCGTGCACGAAGCCACCCGCACCTGCGGCTTCGGCGCGGAACTGGTATCGCTGGTCCAGGAGCACTGCTTCCATCACCTCGAAGCGCCGATCGAGCGCGTCACCGGCTGGGATACCCCCTACCCCCACGCACAGGAATGGGCCTACTTCCCCGGCCCTTCGCGGGTAGGTGCGGCACTGAAACGGGTCATGGAGGTCTGAATGGGCACGCACGTCATCAAGATGCCGGACATTGGCGAAGGCATCGCGCAGGTCGAGCTGGTGGAATGGTTCGTCAAGGTCGGCGATGTGATCGCCGAAGATCAAGTGGTGGCCGATGTCATGACCGACAAGGCCACCGTGGAAATCCCTTCGCCGGTCAGCGGCAAGGTGCTGGCCCTGGGCGGCCAGCCTGGTGAGGTGATGGCGGTCGGCAGCGAGCTGATCCGCATCGAAGTCGAAGGCAGCGGCAATCATGTCGACACGCCTCAGTCCAAGCCGGCCGAGCCGGCACCTGCGCCGGTCAAAGCCGAAGCCAAGCCCGAGGCGCGCCTTGAAGCAGCGCCGCAAGCCGTCGCCAACCACAGCGCCGCGCCCATCGTGCCGCGCGAGGCCCATGACAAGCCATTGGCCTCCCCGGCGGTACGCAAGCGTGCCCTGGATGCCGGTATCGAACTGCGCTACGTGCACGGTAGCGGCCCGGCCGGGCGCATCCTGCACGAAGACCTCGACGCCTTCATCAGCAAGCCGCAGAGCAGTGCCGGGCAGGCACCCGGAGGCTACGGCAAACGCACCGACAGCGAGCAGGTGCCGGTGATCGGCCTGCGCCGCAAGATCGCCCAGCGCATGCAGGACGCCAAGCGCCGCGTCGCCCACTTCAGCTACGTCGAGGAAATCGACGTCACTGCCCTCGAGGCCCTGCGCCAGCAGCTCAACGCCAAGCATGGCGACAGCCGCGGCAAGCTGACCCTGCTGCCGTTCCTGGTGCGCGCCATGGTCGTCGCCCTGCGCGACTTCCCGCAGATCAACGCCACCTACGACGACGAAGCCCAGGTCATCACCCGCCACGGCGCGGTGCACGTCGGCATCGCCACCCAGGGTGACAACGGCCTGATGGTGCCCGTGCTGCGCCACGCCGAAGCCGGCAGCCTGTGGAGCAACGCCAGCGAGATCGCCCGTGTCGCTCACGCGGCGCGCAACAACAAGGCCAGCCGTGAAGAGCTGTCCGGCTCGACCATCACCCTGACCAGCCTCGGCGCCCTCGGCGGCATCGTCAGCACCCCGGTGGTCAACACCCCGGAAGTGGCGATCGTCGGCGTCAACCGCATGGTCGAACGGCCGGTGGTGATCGACGGCCAGATCGTCGTGCGCAAGATGATGAACCTGTCCAGCTCGTTCGACCACCGCGTGGTCGATGGCATGGATGCCGCACTGTTCATCCAGGCCGTGCGCGGCCTGCTGGAACAGCCTGCCTGCCTGTTCGTGGAGTGATCATGCAAGAGCTCATCAACACCACCCTGCTAATCATCGGTGGCGGCCCCGGCGGCTATGTGGCCGCCATCCGCGCCGGGCAACTGGGGATCCCCACCGTCCTGGTCGAAGGCCAGGCTTTGGGCGGCACCTGCCTGAACATCGGCTGCATTCCGTCCAAGGCGCTGATCCACGTGGCCGAGCAGTTCCACCAGGCCAGCCGCTACACCGAACCTTCACCGCTGGGCATCAGCGTGTCCTCGCCGCGCCTGGACATCAGCCGCAGCGTCGAGTGGAAGGACGGCATCGTCGACCGCCTCACCAGCGGCGTCGCCGCGCTGCTGAAAAAGCACGGTGTGAAGGTGATCCATGGTTGGGCGAAGATCCTCGATGGCAAGAGCGTCGAAGTCGAAGGCCAGCGCATCCAGTGCGAACACCTGCTGCTGGCCACCGGCTCCAGCAGTGTCGAACTGCCGATGCTGCCGATTGGCGGGCCGATCATTTCCTCCACAGAGGCCCTGGCGCCCAAGGCCATGCCCGAGCACCTGGTGGTGGTCGGCGGCGGCTACATCGGCCTGGAACTGGGTATCGCCTACCGCAAGCTCGGCGCCAAGGTCAGCGTGGTGGAAGCCCGCGAACGCATCCTGCCGACCTACGACGCGGAGCTCACCGCGCCGGTGGCCGACTCGATCAAGAAACTCGGCATCGCCCTGTACCTGGGCCACAGTGTCGAAGGCTATGCCGACGGCTGCCTGCTGGCCAGCGACGGCCAGGGTGGGCAACTGCGCCTGGAAGCTGACCAGGTGCTGGTGGCCGTGGGTCGCCGTCCACGCAGCAAAGGTTTCGGCCTGGAAAGCCTGGACCTGAAGATGAACGGCGCCGCCATCGCCATTGATGAGCGCTGCCAGACCAGCATGCGCAACGTCTGGGCCATCGGCGACGTGGCCGGCGAGCCGATGCTGGCGCACCGGGCCATGGCCCAGGGCGAGATGGTCGCCGAGATCATCGCCGGCAAGACGCGACGCTTCGAGCCGAGCGCAATCGCCGCGGTGTGCTTCACCGACCCGGAAGTGGTGGTGGTCGGCAAGACCCCGGAACAGGCCGGCCAGCAAGGTGTGGATTGCATCGTCGCGCAGTTCCCCTTCGCCGCGAATGGCCGAGCCATGAGCCTGGAGTCGAAGAGCGGCTTCGTGCGCGTGGTGGCTCGCCGTGACAACCATCTGATCCTCGGCTGGCAAGCCGTGGGCGTGGCGGTTTCCGAACTGTCCAGCGCCTTTGCCCAGTCCCTGGAGATGGGCGCGCGCCTGGAAGACATTGCCGGGACCATCCATGCCCACCCGACGCTGGGCGAGGCGGTGCAGGAAGCGGCGCTGCGCGCCTTGGGGCACGCACTGCACATCTGATTGAAGACACTGAAGCGGCACTAGCCGATTTGGCCCGCTGCGCCCGAGGCGCCGCGGGTCTTTTTTTGTCCATCACTCGGCTACGGTGTTCTTGCCATCCGCCTTGGCCCGATACAGCGCCTGATCCGCCCGTGCCAGCAACCCGCCGACATCGTCACCCTCACGCCACTGCACCACGCCATAGCTCATGGTCAGCCGACACGTGCCGATGGGCTCGATCGCCGCCATCGCCGTGCGGATCGCCGACGCCACCTCCCTGTTCCAGCGATGTGCGCGGCAACACCACGGCAAACTCATCACCTCCCCAGCGGGCCAGCAGCCCCCGGCCACCCAGGCACTGACGGATGCGCGCGGTGACCTCGATCAGCGCGGCATCCCCGCGGGCATGACCGTGCAGGTCGTTGATCGGCTTGAAGTCGTCCAGGTCCATGGCGATCAATGCCAGTGGCTCACGGAAGCGCCGGGCGCGCTCACACTCCTGCTGGAGCGTTTTCTCCAGGCGATAGCGGTTGGCGGTACGGGTCAACGCATCCCGCTCGGCCAGTTCGCGGTTCTCATCCAGTTGCCGCTGCAACTGCTGGTTGACCCATGACAGCTCACGGGTACGTTCGGCCACCTGGCCCTCCAGCGAATGGTTGCGCTGTTCGAGCTCCTCCACCAGGCGCTTGCCGGCGTCGATATTGCGATGGGCCCCGAGCATGCGCGCCACCGAGCCATCGGCGTTGCGGGCGATGATATGGCCGGTGTCCTCGACCCACAGGTAACTGCCATCCTGGCAACGGCACCGGTACTCGATGCGGTAGCGCTCGTTGCGCTGGGTAATATAGGCCTCGAAATGCGCCATCACCCGCGGATAGTCCTGCGGGTGTATCACGCTTTCCCAGGTCAGCACGGAGTTGTCCAGCGAGTGGCTGGGGTAACCTAGCATCGCGTACCAGCCCGGGTTGCGGTAGACGTAGCCGCTGTTGGCATCCCAGTCCCAGATGCCGTCGCTGATCAGTTCGAACAAGGTGTGCAATTGCTGCTCGGTGAAGCCAGCCGGTATCGGCTTTGCTGCCTGACTCATGGACGCTCTCCCTGTTGCCCAGCAACTGCGCCCCGTAACCGGTGCTGCCGACACTTGCTATTTTTTGCCGCTAGCGGCAATACCGTTCCTCTGCCGGGCAAGCATATTCCGAGCGAGAGGTCGCCGGAATAGCCCTTACGGCCTATTTTGCCGCTCCACCATCGCTGGCACAGCTTTTGCCCCTTCAGTCGCCTCTCTAACAGTCGTTCATGGAGGAAACATGCTTATCACAGCGAACGGCCTGGGGTGGCAGACCGTGCAGCAACAGCAACGCAGCGTTCTCGAACAGCCTGCAGCACAGTTGCCCGCGCTCCAGCCGCTGATGGCCAGCGCGAAAACCTCGGCGCAGCAGAACAATCAGGGCAGCACTTCGCAGCAACACGCCGAAGACAATCGCAAGGAGGCCTTCGCCAAGCTGATGGTCATGCTGCAGAATCCGGACGTGGCCAAGCGTGAACAGGCCAGCGTGGGCAAACAGGAAGGATCCAGCGCCCTACAGGAGTTTCGCGATTACATGGCCAAGTCGCCGGCAGAGAAGATCAAGGAAAAGATGCTTCAGGAGCTGGGCTTGAGTCCGGAGGAGTACGACGCGTTGCCGCCCGAGCAGAAAATGAGGGTCGATCAGCTGATCGCTCGACGCTTGCAGGACGAGCTCGAGCGGAAAACCCAGGCCAGGCTCGAGCAGCAGGCGCAGCGAGAACAGGCCACCACCCAGCCGCAAAGCGTCCTGGCCTCGACAAATGACGATGATGCCGAGCGACGCTACACCGCCAAGCTTTGAGCCGGGCTTTGTCCCCGGTCCGGTAGCAGCGCTTTGGATCCCCTGACCCGAGCAGGCTGGGCAAGCGGGTCAGGGCAATGTTCGAGTCGCAGTGCTATCCGGGCATCACTTCCGTGGCCTGTTACAGGTCAGGCAGGGATTGTTCGGTAGGGCTGTCGAGACCTAACAATTGAAGCAGCGTATTCTGCACCACCGCATAGTTGATGACCGCGTCGTATCGATCAAAAGTGGCTGATGAGCGACTGCTCAAGGCCTGGAATACATCCTGTTCCACACTGAGCAAATCATTCAGGCTGCGATACCCCAGTTTGTACTCCTCCTGGTAGACATCTCGGGTATGCGTTGCAATTTTCACCTGGTAGATACTAGTGTGAACACGCGCCTCTGCGCCTTGCCAATTACTCAACGCGGTTGCAGTTTTTTGCTCAACCTCCAACCACGCTTGATTAATACTCGCTTTTGAAGCTTCCAGCGCCTCGTGTGCCTGCAACACACGCGCGGAGACAGCGCCCCCCTGATAAATCGGTATATCAACGGTCACACCGAACTGACTATCCCAAGCCGGCACAGAATCATTATAGTCACGCTCATACTTGTGCAGGCGTGAAGCACTGAGACTAATGGTGGGCCTATGTTGCGCCTTTGTTGCCCCGAGCAAGGCATCGGCCGCTTTTTCCTGGGCAATGGCTGATCGCACGGATGGAATTGACCTGAAATCAATCACACCCTGCGTTTGCGGAGAGGCCTGTAATAGCACTTCGGGAAGATCCGCCAACGAATCGACCTGCCTACCAGTCAGTTGTGCAAGCGTGGCCTTGGCATTAGCCAACTGATTGCGGTATTGCTCCAGCGTTGTCGTCAAGGCCGCGACACGACTGGTCGCCTGTAACGCATCAGACGCCGAGCTCAGCCCCGCATTCAATCGGTATTCTGCAATCCCCTTGACCTCCTCCAGGGAAGCAAGCATTTTCTCAGTGACACGCACACTATCCTGGTAACGCTTGACACTGGAGTAGGCCAATAACGTATCCCCCGTCACCTTGGTTACCGTACTCATCAATTCATCACGATAAGATTCAGTGAGGTAGGTCTGATTCCGTATAGCCCCCGTCGTTCTACCAAAATCATAGACCAACTGTTTCAACTGCGGTCCGTAGACATACTCACCATGTTGACCATAAGTACCTGACAGGCTGAGCTGTGGATAATAAGCACTTTTCGCCTCATCTTTCTGCGCCTCACCTTTCCTGATCTGCGAGAAAGCCTGACTCAATGCAGGGCTGCGTGCATACGCAAGAATAATCGCGGCGTCTGGCGTCAAGAACGAAACATCGCTGGCCTTGAGTGCGGGGAGGCTGTCTTCATAAGCGGCCCATGCGCACACGGGTTGCACGGCAACCCAGACGATGGCTAACGCGGTAGCCCATCTGCACACCCGTTGCGCAACAAGAAAAACTTCAATCTTTCTCGAGCACATGAAAGCCCCCCCTGTATCACTTTGCATCTAAATCTCCAGCCTCAGAATTTGGTCTTTGCATACGACGGGCGTGGTCTCCAAGGCCACCCGGCCCCTCTCCTCGCGGTTGTCACTCGACCGCTACCACAGGGGTAGATGTACCGATCTCCTGCCGTCCTTAAAACACGAATGCGTGGCAAGAACTTATGTGCAATTGCAAGCGCCTCCCGGTCGTCCGCGTCTGGCGAGGCGGGCACTGCCTGATCAATACGCGAGGGTAACGCTAGCCACGCAGGAACAAGGCCCAATGCAATTTCAAGCAAATCTCAATGTATGCCAGAGATATGATCACCCCTAGACGTTGACAAGGGATCCTATTCGTGAACACTGCAGAAGAAACAACACGGGCATTTATTCTTACTGCCCTGAAAAACATAGGCGTTGCCCCGGACAAGTTGCAGGCAATTGACCAAGGTGCCGAAATCTACGGCGCGCAGGGGCTGCTGGACTCTATACACCTTGTCGGCCTGATTTCGGCACTCGGCGAGTGCATCGACAAGAATGCAAGCCAACCTGATAGTTTCTTCGATATTCTCGATCAGGACCTGTTCGACAATTTCAAGGATCTCAATCGAATCGAATCGCTATTAAACGGAAAATTCAGCCATGTCCGCTTTTTCGCTTGATAGCCAATACATCAGTTCCGACAAAATCGAAGGCATAGCCTATCACCACCTGGCTGACAGCGTGCCCACGCCTTTCTATGCATACAGCGCCTCCCAGATAAAGGCGGATTTCGCCGAACTCAAACGCGCGCTTCCCCAGGGCATTGACTATTTTTATTCGCTCAAGGCCAACCCGAACAAAACACTGGTTGCGTTGCTCCACCAGGCCGGAACAGGTTGCGAGGTCTGTTCTCTGACGGAGTTGGAGATTGCTTTACGGCAAGGCGTGGCGCCGAGCGATATTATTTTTGTCGGCCCCGGCAAACACATCGATGAGTTGACCCAGTGCTGCCTGGCCGGCATCAAAGCGGTGGTGGTTGAATCCATTGAAGAGATGCTGCTGCTCAATGAGATCGCCGCAAGCCTGGACGTCACCCAGCGTATTGCCTTGCGGATCAACCCAGACTTCACCGGCGCAAAAGCCAAGTTGGTGATGAGCGGCAAACCTCGACAATTTGGCATCGATGAACAATTGTTGCCGCAGGCATTTGCCACGCTCCGCGAACTTGCACAGTTGAGCCTGACCGGCATCCATGTGTACCTGGGCACCCGGATTCTTGACTGGCAGGCCCTTGCCGATAATACGCAAAACATCCTGACACTGGCTGCGACACTCCAGCAGACCTATGACGTCGACCTGGACTTCGTCGATGTCGGCGGTGGCTTCGGCGTGCGCTATTTCGACAAGGAAAAAGCACTCGACCTGTCTGCCCTGGGCGCAGCACTGCTGCCGCTGGTGAACGACTATCGGCAACGCTTTCCACGCTGCAAGATCGTAATCGAGCTGGGCCGTTTCCTGATTGCCCGCGCCGGTATTTTTGTCACGCGGGTCAATTACCTCAAACCCTCGCGGGATGAATGGTTTGCCGTATGTGATGGCGGCGCCAACTGCCACGGCAGCGCTGCTGGCATCAATGCCCTGGTTCGCCGCAATTTCCCGATGGCCCGTCTTGGCCCCTCCCGGGACGGCGATCAACATCGCTATCAGGTGACCGGCCCCCTGTGTACCCCCACCGACGTGCTGGGCGAAAACATCATGCTCGCCGAGCTTCGCTCGGGAGATCTGATCGGTATAGGCCATTCCGGTGCCTATGGCGCCAGCGCTTCGCCGGTCGGCTTTTTAAGCTTCGGTCACCCTGCAGAAGTGCTTGTGGAAAATGACCAGGCTTATCTGATCCGCATGGCAGATAGCGTCGAGAGCCTGCTGGCACCGCAAGTGTGCCAGCGCCTGGCATTGCCCAATACCTGAAGGATTCGCCATGTCTCTTGAGTTTGCGGCCACTCATATCCTGTGGCGTCAGTTTGAAAGAGAGGCAGACTCGCCTGCCGTGAATGATGGTCAGTTGAAAATAGTGACGGATTTCGTCGACGCCTTCTTTCACTCACAGGGTCATGATGGACAGGCGCAGGACCTTCATGCTGCTCGCTGGTACGCCGCACAGCATCAGTCGTTCAGGGCAATGCTGAGACAGTTGCTCAGGGAACTGGCTAACCAGGTCCGACTCGATGACCTCGACCTGGTTGTGCTCGCTCATTGGACGCCGGATGTGGAGGTCGGTTGCTCAGTGACCAACGCCATCATCCATGAGTCGGGTAGTCGCGACGCCTTTGGTATCGCCATCAGCGATCACGGTCTGAGCGGCGCGTTTCTGGCATTGCAGGTCATCGAGGATTACCTCGGCGATAGCGACCGTGATGGTCATGGCAAAAAAGCCCTGCTGCTGATCGCTGACCAGGACGCCATTCTGTATGACAGCCCCAGCCTGGCGCGCTTCGATCCTGTGGCCAGCGCCTGCATCGTGATGCTGCGCAACCTGCCAGGCAATCGGCCCGGCGGCCAAATCGCCGGTATTGCGTTCAAACACTATCGAAGCATCCCTTTTCCGATCACGGAACAGGCATTGGACGACTTGCTCGTCGACTTGGACATGTTCACGCCCAGTGAAGACTTGTTGCCCCTGCTGATCCTGACCACGCCGGCCCTGGCGGGGCAGCTGCGAGAACACCGGCAATTGGCTGATCACCGCATCGAAAGCTGGGATGATTCGTTACTTTCCTGCGCCCCGTGGGCCCGACTGGAACAACTCGCGCCGAGCCACCAACGCATACTGCTGATGCTGCCGGAGGGCAATGCCCTGTCCTGTGCAGGTTTTGTGGCGGGGACTTGAAATGTTCATCCATACGATCACCAGCCTGGTCGCCGCGAATCTCACGCCCTTGCCCGCCCTGGCGGAAAAGTATGCCTGGGGTCAGCGCAACACCAAGATCTTCAGCCGTTTTCATCGGATGGAATCGGCCAGCCTCTTCGAGCAGGAGGCGCTGCCTGACTTGATCATGCAGCTGTTGCAGAAGTTCCGGGCCGAATGTGACCCGATACTGTTTGGGCGCATTGGCTACGTAGCCTGGGCGCACTCGCTGAATTGTCCCAGCCCTTTTGACCTGTTCCCTGGCCTGGCCGGCCAATTGCGCAGGTTCCTGGGACATCCGCAGCTCGAGTTCTTTTCGGTCACCCAGGCGTCCTGTGCATCGGCGCTGGTGGCACTGAAGCTTTTCGACGCCAGGCTCGCGGCCGCTCAAGCCAGGCAGGACAACGTCTGTGGCTTACTGATCAGCGGCGAAAAGTGCTTCCATGACACCGTGCAATACGCCGATCAGAATGGCTATTTCGGCGAAGCATTCTGCGCGACGCTGCTTGGCGCAACCTCCTCGCCCGGTGCACTGCGCGTGAGTGCCGTGCACATCCAGCAACTGGCCGCCTACGGCACACGCATGCGCGCGACGGATCGCGAAAGTGAAAACGCCTACGATCACGCCTTCATACCCACCATGCTGGAGACAGTGCACACCGCCCTGCGGCATGCGGGGCGACGCCCCGAAGAGCTGCGCACGCTGATTCCCTACCATATCAGCCCGCCCACCTTCGACAGGATCGCAGACGGTGCGGGCTTTCCTCGGGCCATCATTTACCGCCGCCATCTCTACCAACTGGGCCATTGCTTTTGCAGCGATGCGTTCCTCAACCTGGAAAGCCTCCTGACGCACCGTGATGACACCGTCGCCGTGGCCCCCATTCTGGCCCTGGCGTCCGGTATCGCGGGGACTTTTGCAGCCATCGTTGTTGAATTGACTAATGAGGATCAGAAATGAGCACGAACCATTTGACCCAGTGGCTGGTGCTGGCAGCGCAGCAGTTCCCCGAGAAGACGGCATTGATCGAGGGTGAGCAGACGGTGACCTGGAGCGCGCTTCATCAACGGGTGATCAATACCGCCACCTATCTGCGCCAGCAACAGGTTGAACGCGGCGACAGGGTGATGGTGTGGCTGCCAAACGGGGTGGATTTCGTCGTCTGTTTCTGGGCCGTGCAGTATCTGCAGGCTGTGTTCGTTCCGGTGAATCCGGATACACCGATAGCCCGGGTAGGCTGGTTACTGGAGAACGCAGCGTCGCAGCTGTTGATTGCCCAAAGCGGACAGGCCGCAGCGTTGGCAACGGCAGCGGTCGCCCCTGATCTGCGCGTGCTGTTTGATCGAGCACCCGACGGGCAAGAGAGCGATTCGTCGCGGTTGTCCCTGGAACAGGTAACCGCGCTTGCACCAGCGCTGCCCTTGCCTGTTCGAGGAGCACTGGATATTGACCTGGCCTGCCTGATCTACACCTCAGGTTCAACGGGCGACCCCAAGGGAGTCATGTTGACCCAGCGCAACATGCTCAGCGCGGCAGACTCCGTCGCCACCTATTTGCAACTGCAGGCCAGCGACCGGATTTTCTGCACGATCCCCATGAGCTTCGACTACGGGTTGTATCAAGCGATCATGACGACCAAGGTCGGCGCAACGCTGATTATCGAAAAGGATTTCAGCCGCCCGCTGTTTGCTCTGAAACAGCTGGTCAAGCACAAGGCCACCGTTCTGCCGATCGTGCCCACGCTGCTGGCGATCATCGCCCCCTTGGCCAAACGCTATGACTTCTCCTCACTGCGCACGATCACCAACACTGCGGCGGCCTTGCACCCCAGCGATATAGATCTGTTGCTCACGCTCTTCCCCCAGGCCGAGATCTTTTCCATGTACGGCCTGACCGAGTGCCATCGCTGTACCTGGCTGCCGCCGGCCCTGCTGTCCCGACATAAAGACAGCGTGGGCCATGCCATCCCCAATACCGAACTCTGGGTTGTCGATGATGAGGGCATTGCGCACCGCAAGAATGCCACGGGTGAACTGGTGATCCGCGGAGCCACGGTGATGAGCGGCTACTGGCGAAACCCGGAACAGACCGCGAAAAAGCTGCGACCGGGCCCCTTGCCCGGCGAATCGGTCCTCTACACCGGCGACGTGTGCCGGCTGGATGAACAGGGGTTGCTGTATTTCCTGTCGCGCAAGGACGACATTCTCAAAACCAACGGCGAAAAAGTTGCCCCCCGGGAAGTCGAGGGCGTGCTCAAGCGCGTGCCGGGGGTGCTGCAGGTCGCGGTGATAGGCCTTGCCCATCCAGTCCATGGCGATGAAATCGTCGCCTGTATCGAATGCATCACGCCCCTGGAGACCGCGCAGCTCAAAGCATTCTGCCAGGTCCATCTCGAAGCCTATAAACGCCCGCACCGCTACTACTTCAGCGAAGCGCTGCCCAAGAACAACAACGGGAAGGTCGACCGCGGCCAGTTATCCGCCCTGCTGCCACGCCGGGAAAACAACCTCAACGCCGGATGCACACAATAAACAGGGAGTCAGAATGCATACGCCAACCATAATTGAAGCCATTGGCCTGGTCCTGGAAAGTACAAACCTGTCCGAGCTCAATGCCCAGACTCATCTGGAACGCGACCTGGGATTCGAAAGCGGCTTGTACATCGAACTGATCATGTACCTTGAAGAGCAAATCGAGGACCTGGTGCTCGACCCTGCCACGCTGGAGTTCCAGCACTTCGAAACCGTGGGCAGTTTGTCGAAGTTCATTGAACTTCAGCTCACCGGCCGGGCGGCATGAATGGACGCCTGGTCTGAGCTCATAAGCATATTTATGCGCTTCGCCGATCGATCGCATACCGCCTGGCACCACCATTCACTGACATACAGCTATGCCGCGCTCAGTCAGCGTGCGCAGGATATCGCCGATGAAATAGTCCGCCTGCAGGCTGGAACCGACACGCCGCTGGCGCCGGTGCTGGTGCATGGCCACAAGTCATTCGATTTCCTGGCCGCCTGGTGGGCCTGCATCCTGTGCGGTTGCCCGATCGTGCCGGTCGAGTCGGATAACACGCCTGAGCGGCTGGAGCGGATAACCCATACCGTCGGGGCACGCTTGATCCTGAACAGCGAGGTGCTCCCACTGTCCGCCACGCATGCCAGGGTGATCGCCCTCGCCGCCCTGCCTTGGCAGCTCCATGATGACGCGGCGTTGCAACACCTGCTGGACGGCACCCGCAGACGAATCGACAACGCCCTCGCCCCTGGGCTGGCGTACATCATGTTTTCATCGGGGACTACCGGCGCGCCCAAGGGCATCCAGATCAGCTTGTCCAACCTGGTCGACTTCGTGACCTGGATACGCAACGACTTTCCACTGCATGGGACCATCACAGGCAATGTACGCTACTGCTTCGATGTCTGCCTGTTTGAAATCTGGCTTGCCTGGCAGTTTCTGCAACCGCTGTCCGTGCTCGATCACCGAGACCTGATCAACACCCGCAAGGTGATTGCCCAGCATGCGCACATGGCACTGACCTGCTGGGTGTCCACGCCGTCGATGGTGCGTCTGTACCTGCTCGATCCAACTTTCAATGCCGACGCACTGGCACATTTGCGGCGCTTCATCTTCTGCGGTGAAACGCTGCCCAAAGAGATCGTCACCCAATTGTGGGCACGCTTTCCGACCTGTGAGGTGATCAATACCTATGGCCCCACTGAATGTACCGTGGCCGTTTCACAGGTGCTGATCACCCCGGACATGGTGGCCTCGCCACTGCCCCTGCCGATTGGTCGTGCCAGGCCCGGCGCGTGCCTGCAGCTTGCCCAGCCCGTGGACGCTGCGGGTCGGGGGCAACTGCTGATCAGTGGCCCGTGTGTCGGTCCTGGCTACCTCAATGCTGCATCTGCGCGTCAAGCCAGTTTCAGCCGTCAGCAGGGGCAAGCCACTTACGCCACCGGCGATATCGGCCTGTACGACGGGGCCTGGTACTACTTCATGGGGCGCGAAGACGGCGAGGTCAAGATACAGGGACACCGTATCGACCTGCACGAGATCGAGCACTTCCTGCGTGAACACAATCTGGTCACCGATGTGGTTGTCGAGCCGTACTGGCGCAAGGGCAATGCCGAGGCGATACAGGCCTGCGTGATCCTCAACGGGCACTGCGAACTTTCGCAACTTGGCAGCGCCATGCAAGCCCATTTTCCCCCGTGGGCCATCCCACGTTACTGGTACAGCACCCCAAGCACCGTACTTAATCATAACGGCAAACTGGATCGTTCAATTGCCCGGCAACGCGCCATGGACAACGGAGAGAAATATGTTTTTATCGCAAATCAAACCGCTGTTTGAGCGGCTCAAGTATCAAGACAGCTCGACCGCGCTGATCAACCAGCAGGGCATATACAGCTTTGCCGAACTGGGCTTGCGCACCGCCGCGATCGCCCAGCTACTCGCGCCATGGGCTGGTCGTAACGTGCTGGTTCACGGGCATAAGCAAATGGATGCCGTGGCCGCGATGCTGGCGTGCATCAACCAGGGATGCTGCTTTACCTTCGTCGATCAATCCAACCCCGTCGCACGGGTTGAAAAAATCGCCGAACTGATCCGCGCCGAACTGATCCTCACGGCGACGGCAGCCCCACTGGAAGGCCTGGAACGCTGGCCACAACAGGTCCTTTCGGCCTTGGAAAATGGCGATCCGGCGTCACTGTCAGTCGAACCCGACCTGACTCAGCCGGCCCTCTATGTGCTGCCCACCTCGGGCAGTACCGGTGAACCGAAGGGCGTCATCGTCAGTTATGAGAACTTCGCCGCGTTCTCGGGCTGGTACAGCCCGCTGATCAGCGACGATATCGCACATGGATGCCATGTGAGCCATGCCTGTTTCTCCTTCGACATGGGCCTGCTGGATCTCTTCCCGGTGCTGTGCCAGGGCAGAGCCCTGCTGATGCTGGATCATTGTCACAACATGCTGCCCCGACAGAACATCCGTCTTATGTCCCGGCATCCCCAATGTCCTGCCACCAGCTGGTTTTCCACGCCGAGTTTTGTCGATCTGATGTTGAAGGACCCGTTGTTCGACCGGCAACAATTTCCGGATCTGAAGCGGTTCTTCATCGCCGGCGAGCGCGCCGCGCTGGGACTGGTGCACCAACTCCAGGCCCGCTTCCCCGGCCTTGAAGTAATGCACGGCTATGGCCCTACCGAGTGCACCGGCATGACCCATACCTTCGCCATTGGCCAGCCGCCCGAGCACAGTGCCGGACTGCTGTCCCTTGGCCCTGCCTGCGGGCAGAACCGAGTCAGGATCGTCGATGCCGATGGCCATGACCTGCCGCCCGGGGAAATGGGTGAGGTGCGCTTGTACGGTCCGCAAGTCGCATTGGGCTACCAGCCTGAAGACGACCCGCGCAACAGCGCATTCGGCCAGGACGAGTTCGGACGTTACTACGCCACCGGGGATCGCGGGTTCGAGGATCACGATCGATCCCTGTTCATTCACGGCAGGGACGACAATCAGCTGAAGCTGCACGGCAACCGCGTCGAGCTGGCCGAGATCGAGAGCAGCGTATGCCGCCATGAGGACGTCATCCAGTGTTGCGTGGTGCCGATCAAGGAAGAGGGCAAGGTCACTGACCTGCAACTCTTTGTTCAGCTGCGCGAGGACACCGCGATTCACCGTGAAGGATTGCGCCGTTTCCTGGCAGAACAGTTGCCCGGCTACATGATTCCGAAGTCCATGTTCTTCTGTCCGACCTTCCCTTTGACGCTGCATGGAAAGATCGATCGCCAGCAACTGGTGCAACAGCACAACGTGTTGTCTCCGGCAACTTGATGGCTATTTGCAAGCACATATAAAAAACATCCCTTCACGATCGCGAAAATCTCCAACACTCCCTGCACCGGTGCCACATAGGCGCCGGTGCAAACGATCTCCCCAAGGATGAAGGGCGACGCGATGCGTTTCAGTCATATCGGTTACGTGGTTGGCGACAGCGAGGCAACGGCTGACGCGGTTAAACCGTTTTTCCCGGTTGTCGTCCGCTACAAAGAGTACATGGCCGCACAAAAAGTGTTCATCACCCTGTTGGCGACCACTGAAGGGGGCAGCCAGGTGGAGTTGGTCGAGCCGCGGGAAGACAACCTCCCCTTGCGCGAACTCCTGGCCAAATCCGGCAAGTCTTCACTGCCCTACCACATCTGCTTCGAGGTCGATGACTTCGACGCGCAATTCAGAAGGATGAAGGCCGCAGGCTGGATCGTGCTGACACGTCCCTTCAGCGCCTTTGACAGCAACCACCGCTCCAGCCATCTCTATCACCCTGATGCCGGGATCATCGAAATCATGTCGGGCCCGCTATGAATCAGTTCCACGATGATGCCTTCGCCAGTCAGCCCGGCCCACTGGGCGCGGACGCTCAACAGGTTGCCGAGCAACTGCGAAACTTCGGCGATACACGACAGGTCCTGAGCCAATGGTCGTTCGCTCCGGCGCTGAATCAGCTCGGCGTGCCCGAGCGATATCAGACAGCGCCACGCCATCAGGTGTCCAGCCTGGCGGCGCGCTATGAACTCTATGAACAGGTGGGCTTCGTCTCCCCGGCGCTCATGTTCAGTGCCCCCGGGCCGAGCATGGCGGCCTATGTGGTGGCAGGCCTGGGCAACGCACAACAGCAGGATGCCTTTTTCGGTCAGTTTCAACAGACATTGTGCTGGTCATGCTTTGCGATGACCGAGCCCACCCAGGGAAGTGATGCCGGGGCCATGCAGACCACGGCGACAGCGGTAGACGGAGGATTCCTCATTTCCGGCTGCAAGATGTTCATCGGCAACGGAATGATCGCCGAAACCGGTGTGTTGTTTGCGCGCACCGCGCCGGGGCAGTTGGGGATCAACGCCTTTCTATTCAGGCCGCAAGACCCGGCCATCATCCGTCACCGCCTGGCACTCACCGGACTTGACGGCACCAACCTAGCGCATATGCAGTTCGACAAACTGTTTATCCCGACAGAGGATTTGCTGGGACAGCATTTGAAACCTACCCAGCGCTTTGCGCTGTCGGCAATGGCCACATTCAATGCACTACGCCCCTGTGTGGGGGCACTGGCGCTGGGGGTGGCACGACGCGCCTTGCACGAGTGGCAAGCCTGCCTCACGCCCACTCAGACACAGGCACGACTGCTGGCACAACTCAAACGACGCTGGCATGCAGTTTACCGTGAGGCGTTGACGGTCTGTCAGCGAGCGGATGAACACCAGGCCCCGGCAAGAAGCCCCGGCATGGTCAAGACCGCCTGCGTGATCATTGCCGAGGAAATAGTCAGCCAGCTTATCCATGCGTTCCCCGCAGACCGAGGGCCTTTGCCGACGGCGCTATGGCAGGCATTTCGCGACGTAAAGGCCTTTGAATACACCGAAGGAACACGCCAGATCCACCGACTGAGCCAGAATTTTTCCTCTCGACACGCAAGCCAGGAATGCCAATGACTATCGCCCCCATGGCGCAGGGTCAACTGAACATCGTCAGTACCTGCGAAGCCGTTACCCTGGACAGTCGGCACTTCATTGCCACCCCCCGGCAATCGCACCAGGCTCATTGGTACCAGCACTGGCCACACATCGATTGTGGCGAACGCCTGCATGCCAGGGCCGTTGTCGATTTGTGCCGAAGCATCGTCAGCGAGCCCTGTCCGACCCTGTTGGTTTACGACAGCCTCCACCCGGCTGCCCGCGGTGCCACTCCCCTGCTGCAGAGCCTGCTATCCCAATGCCCAGGGTTCATCGAAACCTTTGGCATATGCAGTGGCCGCTTCGATCCGGAGCACGCCGGATTGCTGGCAAGCACACTACTTCAGCCCGGACAACGCCTGCTCTATCTGCATGATCCGCTCGAACGCCTGAGTTGCGACCCGCTGCCGCAACAGGCAACCCTGCACTACCTTGTTTTTTCTGCACAAGCCTCGGGGGAGCAATGGATACCCAGCTTGCCTCACTGATCGAGCGCCTGGCAAAGCCCTCCCTGCTGCCGATGCGTCCGACCGAGTCGAGACATCTGGCCACCCTGAAAACCGAGGTTGTCACCTGCGGGCCCTACCGCAGCCGCGTACTGGTTTACCCAAACCATGATCCACAGGCCAAAAGCGCCCTATTGCTACACGGCTGGGGGGGCCACCCGATGATGCTGTCCGAGGTGAGAGCGTTGCTTCAGGACAGCGGTTATCGTGTCTACATGCCCTTTCTGCTGGGCCATGACCCACAGTCTCCCGCCAGTTGCGATTTTCCCGGCCAATGCCCGCTGTTGTTGGCGCTGCAGGTCAGGTACGGCCCATTCGATAGCGTGGTTGCCCATTCGGCAGGCGGGATCATCATGGCGATGGCCCACTGGCAGGGTCTGATCCTGGACCGGGTGGCGCTGCTTTCAGCGCCAGCCTCATTGCCCAGCCTGCTGCAGCATGCGCTGTCGCATCAGCAGATCGGGAGGCATCACCTGGCATCGCTCGATAGCCATTACCAGAGCCGCTACCCCATGCCTGCCAGCTTGAACACCGCGCATCCCTACACCTTCAGCGGTGCTCGCGCACTCATCATGCACGGCAACCAGGACCAGAGAATCGCCCCTGCCGATGCCGGGCGCATCCATGCTCAATTACCGGATAGCCAGTTGCTGGTAGTCGAAGGCACAGGCCACCTGGGCATCCTCTCGCACCCACGAACTCGACAGGCCCTGGCCAGATTCCTCTGCAGGCAAAACACCGATCATGAAAAAGGGCACACCTATGTTGGGGCATATTGAGTCCATAACCCTCCACATTCCCGAACAGCGCAAATCACTGGTCGCGGCCGCTCACGCCCTTGGACTGAGCGCGCTCGATGTCAGGATGTTCTCACGCTTCTATGGGCTGGCGAGCTTCCCGCGTCAACCCGGCTCGGTGGATGACCTGATACGTCCGCTGCTGGAACAGTTCGTCGCCGCGCATCCTGACATCATCACGCGCATCCGCCATGTGATGCACGCCCATACGGTGCCCACGCTGCGCCCGTTTCACGAAACAGGCAGACCCCTGCTCGACGCGTGCGGATTTGCCGATGACACCGAGTACTGCAGCCTGACGATGGGCCACTGTGCAACCGCATTGCCTGCCGTGGAGTATGCCTGCAGCCGCCTCGAGGACGGGGAGTACGCCTTGCTGCTGGTGGGCGAAAAGGCCTTCCATCCAAAGGTGGAACTGCTCGATGACACTACCATCATGGGCGAAGCCGCCTGTGCCGTGCTGCTCAATCGATCGGGAGCGCGCGGCAAGGTCACGTCCCGCTACAGCGAACAGGCCGGCGAGTTCAGTCAACAAAAGGGCGATGAACCGAGAACCGATCCGGCATTCGCCGATGCCTACTTCGCATTCGTCAGCGATGCCATGCGCAGTGCCGCCAAGCATTTCGGTTGCCCGCTGGACACTCTGAACTGGATAGCCCCACACAATGTCAACCTGTCCTCCTGGCAGAAAATAGCCGACGAACTCGCGATCCCCCGCGCCAGGATCTTTCTGCAGAATGTTCCTCGCTATGGCCATTGTTTCGGTGCAGACCCTTATCTCAACCTCGCCGCGCTCATCCGCGGGCAACAGCTGTCTGCCGGCGACAAGGTAATGCTGGTCAGCGTCGGTATGGGCGCCACCTTTTCCTCGCTGTTGCTCGAGCTACCCACAGGCAGTGAAATCCCTGTGTTTTGCAACCTGAAGCAATACCCGGAGTTCGGGCCGAACTAAGTTAAGGCTCAGTTCATCCTCTACTCGAACGCCGACACTCATGAGCGATATCACCCGTTGCTATCCACAACTTCACGCACTGTCAGAGCGACTTCTCGCTGCCGGGCAGCTCGCAGAAAGCGACCTTCAACAGGCGATTGCCTGCCTGGACCATCCAGAGCTCAAAAGCATCGCCTGCATCGGCATCCCCTCGCGGTTCAACCTCTGGGAAACACCGGCATTTTCCAATGTCAGCTATTCCCGGCACCTGCAGATCATCGAGTACCTGAGCCGAACGGACGCCAGCGCCATGATGCTGCTGCCAGGGGCCTCCCTGAGTACCCGCGCCATTCTGACCCTGGGCAATGAACAGCAGCAGGCACGTTTTTTTGCCTGCTTCGACGAACGCCCGGCCTGGACATTCTTCGCCGTTACAGAAGCCGACATCGGTTCGGATGCCAGTGCCATCACCAGTGAACTCACGCACAGTGAACGGGGCTGGCGGCTCAACGGTACCAAGATGCTGATCGGTGGGGCCATGCTGGCGAGCGCAGGCCTGGTGTATGCACGGTATGAACGAAGCCAGCGGCTGGTCATGGTGTTCCCTGAGGCGGCCGAGCCCACCTTGCAGCGTGACTCATTGGCCACCGTCGGCCTGGCCGGTGCCGGATTGACCCGCCTGACGTTCAAGGAACACCGTATCGAGGAGGAAGATATCCTGGGCCACGACCGTCGTGAACTGCTGCAGGGGCTCAACTCCCTGAGCCTGGTATTCGAACGACATCGGCCCATGGTGGCGGCCATGGCGCTGGGCACGACCTTTGGCCTGCTCACAGCCCTCTCCGTCCGCCCCCTGCCGACTGCCGCGCGACGTTGGGTCGCCAGGCTGTGGCGAAAGTATCGCGCGATCTATCAGCAGATGCTGACGCTGGCAGAGGGTTACAGCAATGGCCAGCATCAGCATGCCCTAACCAGTCAACTCAAGCGCAACGCCACCCGCCTGGTCGAGGAAACAGCCTGCCTGCTGCCCCATTGGCTGAATCGCGACGACTGGCTGGAAGATCACTTGTTGCGCAAGCGCTACCGCGACAGTTTTGCGTTCGAGTACATGGAGGGCACCAGCAACATCCATCTGCTCAATAGCTGGCGACCACCCGTAGCCCAGGGAGTCGGCCTGTGACACTCTGCCTCGATCCTGCCGACATCGTATTCCAGTCATTTCACCACACCGAAACGCCCCAGCCGGAGTGGAAGGCTGAAACGGCTCACTGGCGTTCTTATGTACAGCACTTCTTCCAGGCCAACGGCCAGGCTCTCAGTCCGCAGCACGATCAGGTGCAAGCCTGGGTCGATAGCCAGGAGCGTGCTTCCTTCAGCGACATGATCGCTGTGCTGTTGCCCCGGCTGTCTGCGGTCATCCAACCTCAGCGGGTGAAGACCGTGCTGATGGCGCATTGGACGCCAGACCTGCATATGGGCAGCTCGGTGGTCAATGCCGCCATCCACCAACTAGGGCTTTGCGCCTGCCTGGCATTGGCCATCAGCGACCGCGGAGCAGACGCAGGCCTGTTCGCCCTGGATGGCCTCAATGATTGCCTGGCGGGTAAGAATGAGGACGGTCTGTTACTGATTGCCGAGCAGAAAAACCTGATGTACTTCTCACCACTGATGGCGGCACTGCAACCGGAAAACAATGCCTGCGTCTGCCTGCTGAACAAGCAGCAGCGCGGGCTGCGCTACCGGGGGTTCAGGCGTGCGCCCCATGCGCAATGGTCCAATGAACGGCTCTCGCACGTCATCGGACAGCTGGGATTGGTCAACGAACGCCTGACCCTGATTGGTCCTGCCCGGCTGCTGGAGGCGGCGTCCGCCGGCACTCGGGCGTTTGCCAGTAACCCTCACTTGTTGTGCGCCGCCCCTTTCGTTGCGCTGCGCACCTTCTGGGAGCCGCAACGCGACTACCTGCTGATCAGCGAAAACGACAACGGAATCAGCCTGTGCGGATTCGCAGCCGAGGAGGACCGCCCATGAACATCGCGTCGCTGGTCACCTACATCCCGCCCACCAGGATATCCCTCGAGCAAGTCGTTGCCCATCGCGGCGGCGCGGCGTCAGAAGCCCGCACCTTCAGTCAGCTTTTCGGTATGCGGGAGGCATCGACCCTGGCGACTGACGAAAGCGCCGAAGACTGTTTCCGCGCCTTGCTGCAGCAATTGCGGGAAAGCCTGGATGAAGACGAAACGATTGATGCGCTTATCCTGGTCCAGGGCCTGCCCGCTCGTTCCCAGCGCCAGAGCGTAAACTTGCAGGCGCTGCGCCACGAATCGGATTTCATCGCGCAAGATGCGCCGCTGCTGACCGTCAACCAACAAAACTGCGCCACCCTGTTCTGGGGATTGCGCCTGGCCGAACGGTTGCTGGCAAGTGGCAAGCATCGCTGCGTGGCGTTGCTGACTGGCGACACGCTGGCCGATTTTGATCTGGCCGAGCGCTACATTCCCGGCTGTACGATGATTGGCGACGCCTTCGCCGCCGCCCTGCTCAAACCCGGAGGCGGTCAACGCAGGGTTTCTGGCATCCACTGCTTTTACCATCCTGGATTCTGGCAGGGCCTGGACGGCAGTCGCGAGGACACCAAACGCTTCTATCAGTCGCACAATACCCTGGTCGACCAGGCGCTGGCGTCCTACCCCAAGGATCTGCGCGAGCAGGCCTGGCTGCTGCCGCACAACATCAACCGCCTCAGCTGGCAAACCTGGCTGCGCCATCCCGACAATCAGCAACGCGCGGTCGCCACGGATCTGATAAGCCACTGCGGCCACTGTTACTGCGCGGACCCCCTGCTGTTGCTCGACAGCTACGCCCCTGAGGATACCGGCCGACCTGCCCTGCTGCTCTCGGTGGGCCTGGGCGGCTGGGTAGGTTGCGCGGCCATTACCGCTGACACCTTACCGGAGGCAGCCCATGCCCAGTAATCCCAATGCCATTGCGAACGTCAGGCCATCCGCCGCCAAGTATGCGCAACTGGGTTTCCTGAAAATCGCTGAAAGCGCTTGTCGCCAGCATGGAGACAAGGTCTGGATCGGTGAGGAAGAGGATGCCGTGCTGTTGCTGGCGGGCGCTCGACATATCCGTTTTTTCCTTGAGAACGAAAGCAGTTTCCATAAGGAACTGGATAACGGCACTTCAGTCAGGCGGATCCTGCTGGGTCAATCGCTGATCACTGCGCGGGAAGGTGAAGAGTGGCATCTGGCAAGAAAGTTGACCGCACCGTTGGTCAATCCGAAATCGCCACTGCTCAAACAGGGCACCCAACTTTCCGCGCGCTGGCTGGTGGAAACACTCCAGGACCCGCAGAAGGATTCGATGCAGGAAGTCTGCCTGCAGTGGGCACTGATGTGCGTCGCGCAAGGATTCGTCGGCCCCACGCTCAGCCCGCTGCAACTCGACAGTCTGATCAATCACTTTCGCAGGATCTACCAGCAATTGATTGTCGCTGCGACGACCGAGGACTATGCCACATTGTCCCGACACCCGGCCCTGCTCGCGTTCCGTGAGGAACTTGAATCGATGATCGGACCGCTGCTGATGGGCGACGGTGGTGCAAAGGTCGACATGCTGCAACGCTTCTGCCAGTCATTGGATATCAAAGCCCATCCGCATGAAAGGGAACGGGCGATCAGCATGCTGCTGGGTAATCTGGTGGCCAGCGTGGATAACACCGGCGTTGCGCTGCTGTGGTGCCTGACCCACTTGTCACAGCACCCCCGGTATCAGGAGCGGGTCCGTGAGGAATCCAGCCAGGGGAAACGCGACATGGCCAGCGCCATCGTCAAGGAGTCGCTGCGCATCACACCGGTTACGGCATTTTTCGAACGCAACACCCTGAGCCCGGTGGAGATCGACGGCGCGTTGATTCCCGCCGGCGTCAAAGTGCTGTTTTCACCCTGGCTGGTCCATCGCAATGCAGCGCATTGGCCGGAGCCATTGAATTTCAGGCCTGAGCGCTTTCTTGAGGGGAGAAAAATTGCTCGGGAACAATTTGTGCCCTTCAGCGTGGGCAAGCGCAACTGCGTAGGCATGGCGCTCGCACTTGAGCAGCTCACCACCGCCATCGAAACACTGTGCGGCCATTGCCACTTCACCCTCTCGCCTTCGACCGCTCCGGCCGCTCTCACGCCATTTTATGGGTTGAATGTGATGCCCAGGGGCGCGGTCGGTTTCACCATCGAATCCGTTGACCGGAACATTCAGCATGAATGCATCGCCTAACCTGGCGGGAGATGCCATCCCGCAACTCAGCGTGTTCTGTTTTTCGGACGTGGCCCGGGACAGCTTTGCAGAAAAATATGAACAGTTGCTTAGCACCGCCAGGCTGGCGGACACGCTCGGCTTTCACGCGATCTGGACCCCTGAACGACATTTCCACACCTTCGGTGGGATGTTCCCCAATCCCTCTGTAGTCAGCGCCGCGCTGGCTGTCACCACACAACGTATCGCCATTCGCGCCGGCAGCGTGGTACTCCCCCTTCATGATCCGCTACGCGTCGCGGAAGAGTGGGCGCTGGTGGACAACCTCTCTCACGGCCGGGCCGGCGTAGCGTTTGCAGCGGGCTGGCAACGCAATGATTTCGTCCTCATGGCCCAGAACTACCGTGAGCGTCAGGAGATCCTCTTTTCTTCCCTGGAGCAGATTCGAGCGCTGTGGCGCGGCGAGTCGGCGACCCGCCACGAACTTTCCTTTCCAGGGCACCCGGAACCGGTCACGTTGCAAACCTGGCCGCCGGCCTATCAAGCCGACATCCCGGTCTGGGTCACGACGGGAAGCAATCCCTTGCTGTTCAGTGAGGCCGGTAAACGCGGCTTGAACGTACTGACTCACCTGATCTCGCAAACCCATGAGCAACTGCAGGAAAACTGCGCCCGCTATCGCCTTGCGCGCCACGCAGCGGGGCTGGACCCGGCAGGCGGCAAGGTCACGCTGATGATGCATAGTCAGGCCGGGGAAGCCAGGGAGTCGTTGTTGCCACGTCTGCGGCCGGCCATGACGGGTTACCTTCGCGCGTTCATGCAGCTCTCTGAAAACCTCAACGCCCCTGTGCTTGATCGGGAAAAGGCTGAAAAAAAGAAAGCCTACGCCCTCAAATGGGGGGTAGAAAAGTACCTCGACCACTACGGTCTGTTTGGCTCTGCCGCAGAGTGCCTCGAGCAACTGCAACAGCTCAAGCGTGAAGGCATCGACGAAGTAGCAGGGCTGATAGACTTCGGCATGCCGCAGGAAAGTGTTGAAACGACATTACGTACACTGGCGACATTACTGTGAAACAAGGAGGTTGTATGAGCGACATGAAATCGATGACGCTGGTGCTTGCACTAGTGGCCAGCACGACCAGCTACTCTGCACTGGCCGCAGAAAAAACCTTTCCGCTGAACACCTTTACCAGCGTTGAAGTACGACAAGGCATAAACCTGTCGATCAAATGCGCTGCAACGTCATCCATGGTGGTCTCGGGCGCTGCGGATACGCTGGATAAACTCCAGGTCAGCACAAACGATCAGGCACTGTTGATCGTCAATGACGCCGCGAAAGACGATCGCTTCTTCTCCCGCTCGCTGGATATCACACTGTATACCGACAAACCCCTTACCGGGCTGACCGGACAAGCCGGGATCAAAATGGTCGTGCCTGCCTGTGCCATCGATCCATCCAGGCTTACGGTGGCAGGCAGCATGGGCACCGATATCCAGATCGAGGGCAAGACGGGTGAACTGGCTCTCGACCTGGCAATGGGCGGCACCTTCAATAAGAAACCGTTGCCCTTCACTGCTGATGTGGCGCATGTCCGCATGAGCATGGGGGCACAATCATCCCTGTGTCAGATCCCTCGGATCAACGGCAGCCTATCGGCCGGTGCACAGCTGTCTGTCAGCCCATCGGCGCAGGTCGATACCGGCGCCGCGGGCTCGTTCGCCAGCGACATAACAACCTCTGAATGTTTGTAGGCGACAAGTCTCAACCGCCCACTTCGGTTCAATGGCAGCCCAGATGCCATTGAACTGACGATTGCCGAGCAGCGGGGATCGCCGTGAAAGCCAGACAGAAATGCGCGTCCCCTTGCACCTGGCAATACTGAATTTGCCCAGCACTGACGAGGGGCTCCACCATGACCGGTGCCCAACCGCTGGCACCCGCCTGCGGGATGACGCAAAAACTGCCAAGCGATTGGGTCAGCCCGGTACCTCGTGCCTTCAACCAAGCTTCCTTCATGCTCCAGAGTTGCGTGAAACGGGTAAGGTAGTTTGCTTCATCAAGCGCCAGCCAGCATTGTTCATCCGGGTGGAAAAAGCGTCGGGCAATGGCTTTTTTCACCGTGACTTTGCCGCTGACCATTTCCAGGTCAACCCCGACTTCATGGTCGCGACACAAGGCGATGGCAGCCGAATGACCGCTATGGGTCAGGTTGAAACGCAGCCAGGCGTGCTCAGGCAGCCAAGGTTTGCCGGTAGCGGTTCTGGCGATACGCACGTGCTCAACCGGTATCGCCAGGTAGCTGGCCAGCACCTGGTGCAGCCAACCTTGCGCACGTTGGCGAACCGTCATCTGCGCTCGCACATCGTCGAAGTGTCGCAGCAGGCAGACGCCTTGGCCGTGGATCAGTTCAGGCAGGGGATTGCATTGGCAAATTGATGGTGACCTTGCACCCGGTCTGTTCATGACGATTTTCCAGAGACAAGTAACCGCCGTGACTTTCGGCGATTTGCCGGCACAAGATCAGGCCGATGCCGGTGCCATTGGGTTTGGTGGTATAGAAGGGTACGAACAGATTGTTCGGATTGGTCAGCCCCACGCCCTGATCGAGGATCGTTATCAGAATCCGGCCCTTCTCCTCGACCCAGCCGATGTCGATACTGTCGGTACCGCTGCCCATCGACTCATCGGCATTCTTGATCAGGTTGATCAGCAATTGATGGACCTGCACCCGATCAAGACTGGCCATCAGTGGGCGCGGCCCGTTCAGGTTGATCACCCGATGGGGGAACAAGAGCGGCAACTCTGTCACCAGGGCTGCCAAATCCATCCGCGCCTTCTGCGCGGGTGCCAGTTTGCCTAATTGCCTGTAGCTGCTGATGAATGCGATCAGCTCATGGGCACGCCGGTTGATCAGATCGATACCTTCGGTAAAACCAGGGGGCAGCTGGTCGGAATGATGCCGGTAATGCTGTTGCAACATTTGGCTGATGGACGCGATTGGGCTGAGGGAGTTGTTGATCTCGTGACTGATCACACGCAGTAGATCCTGCCAGGCTTTCTGCTCTTCCTGACGCAGCATTTCGTCGACATCACTGACAAACAACAACACATGGCGGACACCATCCACCATGTAGGTATCACTGGTGACCTTGTAGCGCCCCCGTCGCCCCTCATGATCGGACACGACGGGGTGCCCGGTATTGGCATTGCGCAAAAGTTTGTCCAGCTGCCAGCGGCTGGCCGTACCGCCAATCAACGCTTCCAGCGAGGCACCCGACATGCACGAGGCCGCAGGGTTACACCAGATCAGACGATGGTTGCCGTCCAGCGCATAGATCGCGACCGAAATATTGGAAATCACTTTTTGCAGCAAGAAGTCCATCTCCTGCTGCTGCTGACGGTGGCGCGACAACTGGCTGGAAATGGCGTTGATTTGCCCAATGAGCCCCTCGAAAACCCCCACCCCAGTGGTCACGCCTCGCAGGCTGAAGTCTTGCTGCTCAACCGCTTCCAGCAAATTGGAAATGACATTGACCTTGTAAACCAGCTGCTGGAAAAAGTGATAACAGAAATAGACCAGCGTCACCCCCAGAACAAACAAGGTGAACAGCTTGAGATAAATGGATTGCTGCGGAAACAGCCAGAGCAGCAAGTAGGCGACAATAGCGCCTATCGGTGCCAGGCTGTACAACAACAGGTGACGGATCTCGAAGGCTTGGAAAAACTTACTCATGGCAAATTTTAAGTTTCTCAAGCCGGCGATAGAAAGCACTGCGGCTGACCCCCAGGGACTCTGCGGCCTTGACCGCATTACCCTCATACTGACGCAAGCGCTGCAGCAACAACGTTTCCTCGGCCTCGGCCAGGGTGCACCCGTCCGTGAACCCTGACGACAGGTCGGTGACCTGGCCCACCGCGCCCTGGATCGATACCGAGAACGGCAGGCAAAGGTCTTCCAGGTCGATCACATTGGCGCGACACAACAGTACGGCGCGCTCCAACAGATGGCTGAGCTCGCGAATATTGCCAGGCCACGAATACTCCAACAGCCCCTGACGAGCCTGCGGCAAGAGCACGGGCCGAGGCTTGTTGTACTTACGCGCAAATCGTTTGAGGAAGCGCTCGGTTAGCGGCTCGATATCTTCCAGCCGTTCCCGAAGCGGCGGAAGCTGGATCTGAATCAGGTTCATGCGGTACAGCAGATCCTGACGGAACCGCCCTTCCGCCACAGCCTTGTCCAGATCGGAATTGGTGGCGGCAATGATCCTGCATTGCGTGGTCTGGGTACGTGAGGACCCGACGCGCTCGAATTGCCGCTCCTCCAGCACGCGCAACAGTTTCACCTGCTGTGTCAGGGGCAGGTTGCCGATCTCATCGAGGAACAGGGTCCCTTTGTCGGCCAATTCGAAGCGACCGATCCGGCTCTCCCGGGCGTCGGTAAAGGCGCCTTTGACATGGCCAAACATCTCGCTCTCAAACAGCTGCTCGTTGATACAGCCCATGTTCACTTCGACGATACTGTGTTCGCTGCGCGAGGAAATTTGGTGGATATGCCGCGCCAGCAGGCTCTTGCCGGTGCCGTTCTCCCCCAGGATCAGCACGCTGGTATCGGTCACCGCGACCTTTTCCACCAGGCTCAGCAGACGCTTCATAGCGGGTGAACGAACCACCCACTCGCTGTCCATGTCCTCTTCGAGCGCCAGCTTGAGCAGCTTGTTTTCTTCGCGCAGGCAATCACCTGAACGGCGCGCCTGGCTCAGGTTCATCTGCTGCTGGACAATATTGAGTAATCGTTCGTTATCCCAGGGCTTCTGGATGAAATCAGCCGCGCCCGCACGCATGGCGTTGACGATAATGTCGACGCTTCCCCACCCGGTCATCGCGACGGCAGGCAAGCGATCATCATACTTCTTCAGCTCGGCCAGCAACTGAAGGCCCTCCATGCCTGACGTGGTGTCTTTCTGGAAGTTCATGTCCATCAGTACCAGGTCGACAGGCCTGCCGGCCAAATGCGCCAGCAGGCGGTCCGCCTGGGTTTCCAGGGTCACGTCATAGCCTTGCAGGCGCAACAGGATATCGAGGCTGGTCAGGATTCCCGTGTCATCGTCCAGGACAAGGATGTGTTTCTTATCGTTCATTTCAAGCATCCTGCTTGATGCGCAGTGCCCGTGAGCACAGCGCTCGTTTATTCATGACGAATTGCATCAGCGGGCGACATATTGGCTGCCCGTCGTGAAGGAAGCCAGACCGCCAGCGCCACGACCAGCGTGATCATCAGCGCAACCAGGCAGAACAGAAGCACGAAAGGCGTGTGCCCATTACCCAGGATGCGCGTCAACCTGGGCGCGGCCAGGAATGCCAGAGGCAGGCCGATGACAAGACCGATCAACAACTGCTTGCCCCCCTGGACCATCAGCATACGCAACAAAACATGCTCAGTGGCGCCCATGGCCATGCGCAAGCCAATTTCCTGGGTACGCTGGCTGATCAGGTTGCACATCACCGCATAAATGCCCGTTGCCGCCAGGATCATCGCCACCAGGCCGAACAACATGAAAAGATTGGCGATGAAATGCAACCCTGCGGTGTTGCGAGCCAAGCGCTCATCCAGCGTCTGGATCTGATTGACGGAAAGATTGCTGTCCACCTGACGAACCGCGTTGATCAGGGCGGGCCCGACCGTTTCCGGACGCGGAGCTCTCAGCACCAGCATCAATGAGGCTGCTGGCTGCTGCTGCAAAGAGCGATACACCGTGGCGCGGTGACGGAACGCGCTGAAAGGCCGGCCATGAATGACACTGGGCACCACGCCCACCACATTGTACCAACGTTGGTCGTCGCTATCGCGAAAACGCAGACGCTTGCCAATGACGTCACGCTCTCCCGGCCAGAACTGTTCGGCGAAAGACTGACTGACAACCACCACCGGCTGTGAGTCCTGAGTATCACTGTGGACGAACTCCCTGCCCGCCACAGGGGAAATACCCATCGCCGACAGGCTGCCCGGCATGACCTGCACATCATTAACCATCGGGTGAGACCAGCGCTCGTTCCTGTTGTTGGTCGAAGAGTCGGCATCTACCTGCCGCGGCACAGTGAATTGACCCACGGCACTGGTGGTCAGCGCGACACTCTCGACGCCTGGGATCGCGGCGGCGGCATCGCGCAGGCGCTGGTAGAACAGGATACGGCTTGCATCGTCAGGGTAACTGTTGACGTTGAGGTGGATTTGCCCGGTCAGGTAGTCAAGGGTTTTGACACCATAGTCAGCCCGGGTCGCCTGATACACCAACAACGCGAACAGCGCACTGATACACAGGATCGAACAGGAAAGCGCCACTTCGAAGATGACCAGGCTTCGTGAAACCCGACCGGCGCCACGGCTCTGCGCCCCCCGTGTGCCATCACGCAGGACATCATTGAAGTTGCCACGGACGATTTTCCAGGCCGGCAATGCACTGGTGAGCACCGCCGTGACAAGCACCAGGACAAGGGCATTGAAGATCAGCAGATTATCGAGCGACAACTGCCACCAGAATGGGATCTTGTTGGGCACGAAACCAGGCAGAATCGTGTTGGTTATCTCCAGCCCCCAGGCAGCCAGCAGGACCGCCACGATACCTGACAGCGAACAGATCAACAGGCTTTCCAGCATCATTTGCAGTACCAGGCGACCTGCAGGCGATCCCAGTGCGACCCGAATCGCAATCTCCTTGGCGCGCGCGGTCGTTCTTGCCAACAACAGATTGCCGACGTTGCAGCAGGCCAGTAGCAGCACAAAGCTGACGGCGACCAACATGACGATGAAGATCAGCGTGCTCTCCTCGCCCATGAAGTTTTCCTGGAACGTCAGCACCTGAGCGGAAAGTCCTTTGTTGCTCTCCGGATACGCCAGCGCCAATGACTGCATTACGCCATTGAGGTCGCGGTTGCCATCCTCGAGGGCCACACCAAGCTTCAAGCGCGCATACACCGACACTTCCGGAGCGCCCTTGCGCACCAGGTACTGCGAGGGTTGAAGCTGTGAAGGTAGCCACAGGTCGTGGAAAAAGGGGAAGGCAAAATTTTGCGGCATGATGCCGACGATACGGGTATGGACACCATTGATCCTGACATCGCGACCGATAAGTTGCGCATCAGAGGCAAAGTAGTTCTGCCACATGGCGTAGCTGATCACCGCCACAGGCTCGGCCCCGGCCTGAACATCTTCCTGATTCAGCACCCGCCCTCGGAAAGGCTGAACAGCTGCATAGGAGAAGAGTTGCTCAGTGCTTCTGATGGCCATGTAGGACACGGCCTTGTTTCCATCGCTGATATCTGCGCGTTCAGCATAGAAATAGCCGATGTCCTCCAACTGGGTAGCGCGCGCCTTGATTTCGCTGTAGTCCATGAAGTTCAGTCCGGAGTCGCTCAGGCTGACCCCATTCACTGTCGGGTTGACCAGCACCATGCTCTTGCCGTGCGGATAAGGAAGCGGCGAAAACATGATGGTGTTGATCACTGAAAACATGTACAGGGTCAGGGCCAGACCACAGGACATGATCAGCACCGTCACGAAGCTGAAGCCGGGGCTTTTCAGAAGCAGGCGCAGTGCATAACGAATGTCGAAAAGCATTTTATGCTTCCTTCACCAGGGTCAGTTGCGCCACCAGCTCTCCATCGCCGACCACCTTTCCATCGGACAGGACAATACGGCGCTGGGCACGCTCAGCCGAACGAGGGTCGTGGGTCACGATACAGATCGTGGCGCCTTCCCGATGCAAGGTATCGAGGATGCCCAGCACCGCTTCGGCGTTCTGCGAATCCAGGTTACCAGTGGGCTCGTCCGCCAGCAGGATCGATGGATTGCCGACTATGGCCCGAGCTACCGCGACGCGCTGCTGCTGTCCACCGGAGAGTTGTGAGGGATAGTGGCGGCTACGGTGAGACATGTTGACCTTGGTGAGAGCCTCGGCGACCCTCTGCTGCCGTTCAGACTTGGAAATGTCGCTGCGGTAGGTCAGTGGCAGTGCGACATTTTCTTCAATCGTCAAATCACTGATGAGGTTGAACGACTGGAAGATGAAGCCGATATCACGATTACGCACCTGCGCCCGCTGCTGCTTGGAGATGTTTTCAACATTGTGACCGGCCAGCCGATACATGCCGCTCGACGCTGTATCCAGCAACCCCAGAACTGACAGCAGAGTCGATTTGCCACAACCTGATGGCCCCGAAATGGCCACATACTCGCCTTTGCAAATGGTGAGCGTGATCTTGCTCAGCGCATGGGTTTCGATTTCATCAGTCAGGAAAATTTTGTTTACGTCAGTCAGTTCTACCAAAGGTTCCATCTTTACTGTCTCCAGGGCATTGTTCCGGTAGCCGGCGTGAGCTGCTTCAGTTGGCAATTTTGATCTGATCAGCACCCTGCCAGGCGGTGCTGTCGCTGAGAATGATTTTGTCGCCAGCCTGGAGCCCGCTGGTGATCTGGATGTAGTCAGCTGAACCTTGCCCGAAATCCACTTTGACTTTGGTCGCTGAACGATCCTTCTGGTCCAGCCGGTAGAGCATGGAAGACACATTATTCTGTGCGAAAGGCGGGCGCTCGACATACAACGAGTGATTGATTTTCGTCACCGAGATCAACCCGTCGACACTCAGATCAGGACGGGCCTCCTGTGGCAAAGGTTGATTGAACGTCACGTCCACCTTGACCGTACCGCTGGTCACCGCAGGGTCAACCCTCGATAACACACCGGTGAACCGGCTGCGACCAGTGTTGATCGTAACGGCCTGCCCGACAGCAAGATCGCGCGATTGTAATTCGGGCACTTTGAGTTCGGCATACAGTTCTGTCTCTTTGGCAAGACGGGCAATATCACTACCGACCGTTACCCGCTGCCCTACCTGAACGTTCACATCCTGTAGAACACCATCTATCGGAGATGTGACCTTGAGTGAGTCAACCTCTTGCTGCCTCAGCGCAACCAGTGATTGCATTTTATCAAGGCGCATGAAGTTGGCCTTTTTATCCGCTTCGACACTAAGCTTGAGCATCCCTAACCGTCGCTCTTCAAAGCTGACC
The DNA here is from genome assembly GCF_057809275.1 of Pseudomonas sp. FG36. Taxonomy (NCBI): domain Bacteria; kingdom Pseudomonadati; phylum Pseudomonadota; class Gammaproteobacteria; order Pseudomonadales; family Pseudomonadaceae; genus Pseudomonas; species Pseudomonas sp. FG36. Next base: position 9,984 of record NZ_JBMDJQ010000014.1, on the reverse strand, counting down.
TGCTGAGTATACTGTTCAGTGAGAAGACGCGTGGTTTCGTATTCCAGCCTGGGCACGGCTTCACTGTATTGTTTCTGCGCTGCAAGTCGTAGTGTCGATCCAAGCAATCGCGTCTTTGCCTCGAGTATGACCGATTCTTGAGTGAGCACCTTGTTTTGCAGCTCGGCATTCTTGGCGTCGGTTTCTGCCCTGAGCGCGTTGAGCTCCAGTTGATTCTCCTGAAGCCGCTGCTCGAGCGTCGGATTGCTCATGACAACCAGTACTTGCCCCTTGCTGACTTTCGTACCGGCCTTGTAGATGATCTCTTCGACCCGCGCCTCGATATTCGCCGCCACCCAATTGATGTCCCGCGGTAAAAGCACGCCATTACCGCGAACCTCAACGGAAAAATCCCCATACTTGACCTCGGCAACCGCGACGCTGCCGAGAGGCACTTGATAAGGCGAAAACCGATAGTTATAGATTATCAGCAGCAGTACCAGCGAGCAGACGCCAACGGCAACGGCTTTACTGTACTTCTTCAGTGCTCGTCTATTTCCCGACTGCGGGATCGAAATATCCATAATCACACCAATTTTGATATTACCGACAAGCACAGGCATATTCCATGCCAACAACCAACATTCCTCATAAATATATGATAATGAGAAGAAAACCAACCGTGAGCAGATACGGCTTGGTTTGCTTTTTCGAGCAGGTGTCTCGTTTTCGGCACGAAAGAAAATCTTGAATTTTCTAGCTAATCAGTCCTGGAGCCAAGGCCCAAGAAAATCAGAGGTCCCAAAAATGGGACGCCCTTCAGCGAGCCGCGAAAAAATCCTCCGAAAATGGGACTGAGCCGTCCTCGAATCGTAAGCAACATAAAAAATACTTAATAAACAATATGTTGCGACGCAAAAAAACGTGGCATAGCAATTGCTTACTCAGTCACGAGCCAAAAGCTTACATAAAAAATAAGAAATCTCGCCACTGAGCGCTGCAGAACGGAGTCTGTATGTGGGATCACAAAATCTCGAATGCTGAAAAGACCCTATTTACACAAAAAATAATGGATGACCTGTACAAACGTCATTTTGAGATCTATGGCAGGCACGCACATACAGAGAAAGCACTGTGCATTGTCACAGTGATAAATCACATCATCGATAACATTTCAGAGGAGATTACCCTGGAGGACCTTGAAAAAATCTGCGGCAAAAGCCGATTTGATATTTGCCGAATGTTCAACCTTTTTTACGGCGTCACGCCGATCAAGTGGATGTGGCGCGTACGACTGGCACTGGCCAAGGAGTTCATCCACCTCGCCCCGGACTGGTCACTGACCGATATCAGCTACGCTTGCGGATTTTCCTCTTTGCCTCACTTTTCCAGAAGTTTCAGCAGGGCCTACAACAAAACCCCGTTAAAATTTAAACAAAGCGTAACGAAGTCGATCAAGCAAATGGCAAAGAAAGAATCCTCCGAGTATGACTTTATCTTCGGCATGCAGAGGAACGATTTCTCGCGAAACATGCTACTCAACAACATCAGCTCATTATAAACCTGCCCACCTGCCGAGCTGGTACGGTCATCCGCTCGCGCAGGGAATGGATAAAACTAGAAAAACAGCATCACGGTAAAGCTGCCGCCCCACTATTGCCGAACAGCTGCAGGAATGACAGCTGAGAGATCGATAAGCACGATGGGAATAGAGCGGAAATGATTTGAGGGGGAGACACGAAGGTGCAGAGGCAACCCGGAGTCATCACGGTTACTCTCTGCGCACAAAAAACATGACGCTAGTGTGGTGTTTCACAAATAACGACCCTCGCTCGCGAGCATTTTATTGGTCGTATTTGCCAAATACCGCACTCGTGTCCCGGAGGTTTGACAGCGCTGCACGCAGGCGCAAGGCGGGAGCAATGAGAGCGGAATAATCTTCCTGCTCCACAGGCTCCAGAAAAGCAGCAATACGGCTGAACACAGTAGCATCACGCAGTGCGCCATTGTGCCCCTTGCCTTCAGTTACAATCAGTTCACTGTTGTCAAGGACATGGTTAAGCACCATGGCCTCCTCCATATCAATACTCACGTCGCCCTTGTCATGCAGGATCAGGACAGGCTGTTTGATTTTCGCAATCAACTCGGGGCCAATCTTGTCAGGGTGCACGCCGTAACGTAGGCGGTAGAGATTTTTCATGGGTGTTGCAATATGCCTGGGCAGTTTGTGACTCAGCACATAGTTGTCCAACACTTCCCCGAAGCTGCAAGGGCTGCTGATCAGGATCATTCGCTTGAAACATAGCCCTTGCAAAGCGGCCATACAGCTTATCAACCCGCCGGACGAGTGTCCGATCACGACCGAAAAAGGGCCATATTGTCGTTCGATATCAATGACGGACTTGGAGAGATCGTAGAAAGAGACACCCTTGCCGGGAGACACCCCGTGTGCCGGCAGGTCAGGTGCGAAGACCGTGTATCCCTTCGCCTGCAAGCGCTGCGCAAGGTGTCTGAGCATGATGCTCCGCCCGTCCCAGCCATGAAGCAGCAAGACTTTCTCGGCGGCCTGCTGGGATTGCGGGTAAATGAACATTTTCAAGAATGTGTGGCGCCAGGCGAAGTTTTCCTGCTGGCATTGATCGAGTAGTTTCAGCTCTGCCGGCTTATAGGGCAAGGGCCTGGTTTTCTCGAAAAGGCGCAATGCATACAGCGCTGAGAGGTAGGAAGACATAAAATCAAGCGCATACAGGTCAAACAATCTTATCAAGCGGCACGTGCGGACATAGTGTGTCGTCGGCCTGACCTTGGCCTTCATCAGCAATGTCGGCCTGAGCTGCATGATCACCAGGACACGGAGATAGTTCTGGTGAATCAGGGCCACCATCAGCAACAGGGGATAGACAACACTAAAGAACATGCTCACTGCCTATCTTGTTCGCCAGCCGCCAGTACTCGTTGGCGAAGGCCAGGAAGTTAATCGCACTGAACAGCATGATGACGCTCATCATTGAGTTCAAATTGGAGAAATGCTCCCAGCCCGCCAGCAAGACAATCACCATGAGCAGCTCTATGATTAACGTCAACACCAGCACACGACGCGCCTGATCGAGCTGTTCCAGCAACGCCTGCAGAGATGCCACACACGCCGTGAGGAAAAACGTCGGCAGTAATATCACCATCATCTGGCGACTGGCCTCCCTGATCGCTCCATCACTTGAAAGGATACCGATCAATATGGCCTCGCCGCAGTAGACCCCTAGCGTCAGCAGCAAGTAGAGCCCACCAATGAACATCAGCCCGCGGTGTAGGAGGCGTTTTAGCTGCTCACCGCTACAGATCGCCAAGCGCTGGTTGATCAGGATCGCCAAGGCAGAGCCACAGGCCACGGCAGGAATGACAATGAACATTCTGATCTTGGTAATGATCAGGAACGCGGCGACATAGTGTTCACCCAACGTGCCAATCAACGGGAATACCAACAGCGAACTGATGAACACCACGATGAAAGACGCGAAGATCGGCAAGCCAACCTGCTGGATCAGGCCTTTCAATCGCGCAGAAAAGGCCTGCGGGCGGTCATCCTGCTGCTGGTGACCGACCCGCCAAACCAGCCATGTCGCAATCGGGATCAGCAGACTGGAGGCCAGGGCATTGGCGACGATGATGGAATAGAAGCCCAAACCGTAGACGTGGTAACTGGTGTAACAAATGCTGGCGTTCAGGAGGATGTAGGCAATGACCAGTAACATGCTCACTGCACTCTTGCCCTGCCCGCGCAAGGCGCTGTTGCACATCTCCAGCTGAATGAACGGCAACGTCGACAAAAAGTAGAGCGGCAGCGCCTCTTGATAGAAGCCCCCTCCAGAGACAGGCAGCAGCTTCTCCAGCCAGGTGGCGGTCAGCGCAATCGTCCCGCTCAGCAAGGCGACCAGCAGTATCCCCAGGACAGACAAGATCAGGGTCGCCCTCAAGATCTTCTGCCTTGACCACAGGTTTACAGACCTGGCACTGAATACCTGATTGCTGATCGCCAGGCACTCGAGAATCGCCAGAAACAAAAAGCTGAACGGCTGCAGCATCGACAGCCAGTAAATCGATGTCGTCTCAGCGCCATGTCCCAGGATCGCGGTCTGGATGTTTTGTGAAAATGACACCGCGACGGCAACAACAATCATCGGCCAGGCAAGCTTCAACAGGTCCGCGATATCCCGGCCTGCCCCCTGACGTTGCGACAGAACCACGCCCGATGATGTGTTCACGCAAGCACTCCCTCGACGTCACACCGAGCAGGGGGGTATTGCCCTGCCGCTTTGCCATGAAGGCTGTAGAACATCATCGAGAGGTAGGCCAGCGTGTGTGCCGCACCAAGCAGATAGCCATGGCCTCCCATCAACTTCTCTGCCCTGTTGCTCAACAGAGTGATCTGCCAGTGGTCTTCTTCGACGTCCTGGAAGTCCTGCTCAGCGCTACGTATTTCCCATTGCGACACCAGCAGGCTGCACTGGCTGCTCAGATCCGCAAACTCGGCTTTGATCAGCTGATGCCGGGTGGTTTTAACGCCGAAACTCCTACGCGAAGACAAATGCGCCCAACTCATGTCCAGCATGCGCATCAATAGCCCCAGGCGGGCAGCGACTGAGACAACCAGCTGGGTATCATCGACGGCGATCACCTGCTCCCCACCCTGGAATTGCAGATCAAGACCGAGGGAAGCAAGCACCCTGTCTGCCTGGAGCGATTGGACAGTTGCCTTCTGCTCGTGCGGCACGAGTTGATAGCCCTGGCAGAATGCGTCCCCGGCCTGATGAGGCAACTCAAGACGCAATTGTCGCACGGCGTCTACGGGCTCATTGCCTGCAAATAGCTGATAAACCCTGTTGAACAGACCTTCAGGCATGGGAGCCCTCCAACTGCAGGTGCAGCTCAATCCAATGGGTCAATTTACCGACTGTGGTGAAGGCGTCCTGATTGATCTGATCGGGCTCAAACATCAAGCCCGGGATTTTTTCTTCGAGTGTCAGTAAAAACTGTACAAACAACACCGAATCCAGATCCAGATCCTCATTGAAGTCCGTTTCTGGTCCAACCAATACAGGTGAGGACATAACATCATTGAGTGCTTCATTAACGGCCAAAAGAAGATGTGACATGTACAACCTCGCTGCGCTGGTTTCTTTCAATTAAAATACATGAGAGCGTAACGCCCATACCCATGGTGAGACAGACAATCCTTTCCCCTGCAAACACCTTTAACAGCGCGGACAGATTGAACAACGCATCCGAGCAGTAAGCATGCCCATAGTTGGAAAAATGTTCGGTAAACAGAGTGCCTTTGAAATTCAGCTTGGCGGCCACTTTCTTCAGCATCGGCAAATCCAGGTTGCCGGGAACAATTGCATCAACACTGTCAGGCGAGACGTTGAATTTATCCAGCGCCTGGAGATAAAAGTCATGATACTCCTGCTCCAGCGATGCATAGCGCTCACGCCGAAGCACGGCAGGCGCATTCCGGTGATTATCATAAAAGGACGGCAGGTGCCTCACCGCCGTATGCCTCACGTCCCACTGGGCAGCCCCCGCGTTGAGCAGCATCGCCGCCGGTACTTCAGCCAGCACGGCATTATCCAGTCGATTGATTGCGCTGTGGAACGCCTTCTCCCCTGTGAGCAGCAGCAGTGGCTCACCGCTTTTACTCAATCTATTCTTGAACAAATGGATGGCCGACAAGGCAGATGCGCAATGGTTCATGCTGACGCTCAGCACTTCCCAATGACCAATGCCACAGGTTTCGGCAAGGTTCTTCAACCAATGATTATCAAAGAATGTGTTATGCGTCTGCGTTTTGGCATACACCAGACACCCTTTGACTTTTTTGACCTGAGGATGTGCAACAATCAGCGCGCCCAGCGTCTCCATCAACATGTTTCCATGTGTTTGCGAAGACAGCCCGATTGACTGCAGCGCATAGTAGCGCTGCAGCACCTTGCAAGTACCTGGCTTTAAATCATGCGAGTGCTCAAGCGCAGTCAACGGTGCCAATGAAATACGATCCGGCAACCAACATATATCATTAAGTGGCAGCATAACGCTCCCGCACGGAGTAAGTAATTAGGTACCTGCTACATTACCCACATGGTCCCAGAAACAGATCACGCTTTTTGCCTACGATTGCTTGAACGGCATGATTTTCCCATTTGCAGGTCCCACAAATGGAATTTCGACGGTCTTAGGTTGAGCCCGTGGCTGCTCAAGTGAGTGCCTCGGGAACACCATGGCCGCCAGCGTGCCGACATTTGAATGTCGGTCAGGCGAACGGCTATTTCGAAGCAAAAAAACCCGACAGACGACGGTCTGACAGGGCTTTGCATTGCCGAAGGCGCTCAGTTGACCGTCCTGCGCCCATGGAGGCTCGGAGAGGGGTCATGCGTTGCTGAAAAATGCCTTGAAAGAATGGCGTCCCAGGGCAGGTTCGAACTGCCAACCTTCCCCTTAGGAGGGGGATGCTCTATCCAATTGAGCTACTGAGACACTGGAGCCAACAGCGGACGCTGTACGGCGGGGACGGCGAGCATGTTAACCAGCATGTGCGCATTTGTCATGTATCAATCGGGCATTATGCACGTCGGTCTTTTTCCCTGCGTGTCAGCGATAACGCCTTCGGCGCGCAACAGCGCGATCAAGGCCTCGACCGCACCGGCCAACGGCCCGGAGTTGTCCACGACATGCACGCCGGGATCATAGGCCTGCAGCCTGAAGTTGCGGGCCAGGCGTTGCTCTATCTGCTCGATACTCTCCCGCCCCCGGGCCAGCAAGCGCTGGCGCAGCACCTGCGGCGAAACGACCAGCCCCACGGCCACGAGGTCGGGGTAGCGCTGCCGGGCGATCGGCAGGTACGCCCGCGAACCGTTGACCAGTACCGAGCGCCCCGCAGCGAGCCACGCATCCAGCTGCACAGGGATGCCGTAGCGCAGGCCATTGGCCTGCCAGTCCAACGCAAAGGCCCCCGCTTCGCGCATCACCTCGAAACGTTCGGCGCTCACGCCATGCGCGGCTTCTCCCTTGGCTTCGGCAGAGCGCGTTATGACCCGCCGGGCGACTTCGCCCCCCTGGGCGAACAATCGCTCACGAGCCGCCTCGAGCAGGGAATCTTTTCCTGAACCAGACGGTCCCATGAGGAATATCAGGCGCCCCCTTGAGGCCGCCCCACCGCTTGCGTCATATTGCATAGCCACTATGCTCAATGTATGGGAAACCAGCGCATTTGATGATTTTCCCTCACCCTTTGCTGTCTTTTACCAGATTTTGACGGCATTTCTCTGACACCTGTGCAATTCGATGAATGTGAAACTTTTCAAACCAGTGCTCATTTCTGATAATTGGTACTGGCAAAAAGCCTTTATCGAGATCACTATTTGTCACAGAATTGACGCCAAGGAAACGGCGACCATGAGGCAAGATGAAGAACCAAAATCACATCACGGTTGAACATTTTGTCGTCGCCGCGGTCGTACTTCCACCGTGCGGCCAATTTGAGAACCGCTCCCCTGAACCAGAACAACCGGTCAATTTATATGCGCCCAATGAAACAGGCTATCTACTCCAGCCGCACCGCTGACAAGTTTGTCGTCCGCCTGCCAGACGGGATGCGTGAGCGCATTGCCGAGGTAGCGCGCAACCATCACCGCAGCATGAACTCCGAGATCATCGCCCGCCTGGAGCAGAGCCTTATCCAGGAAGGTGCTCTCGGTGACGAGCTGAGCATGCGCCTGGACAGCCCAGAGCTCAGCCTTCACGAACGCGAACTGCTGCAACGCTTCCGCCAGCTGTCCCACCGCCAGCAGAATGCGCTGGTCGCCCTCATCGCTCACGATGTGGAAATGGCCGCCGACGCGTCCTGATCCTGCCAAGCGCACACAAAAAAGCCAGCGTAAGCTGGCTTTCTTGTTTCTGGCGTTCCGTCGACCTACATCAGGAACAGCGTTGCCAGGCCGAGGAAGATGAAGAATCCACCACTGTCGGTCACGGCAGTGATCATCACGCTCGACCCCATTGCCGGATCTCGGCCCAGGCGCGTCAGCGTCATCGGGATCAGTACACCCATCAGCGCTGCCAGCAGCAGGTTCAAGGTCATCGCGGCGGTCATGACCAGCCCCAGTGACCAGCTACCGTACAGCCAGAACGCCACCACCCCGATCACACCGCCCCAGACCAGGCCATTGATCAACGATACCGCCAGCTCCTTGCGCATCAGGCGGCTGGTGTTGCCTGGAGACACCTGGTCCAGCGCCATGGCGCGAACGATCATGGTAATGGTCTGGTTGCCGGAGTTACCGCCGATGCCGGCAACGATCGGCATCAATGCCGCCAGGGCCACCAGCTTCTCGATGGAGCCTTCGAACAGGCCGATCACCCGCGACGCGACAAACGCGGTGATCAGGTTGATGGCAAGCCACGCCCAACGGTTGCGCAGCGAGCGCCAGACCGAGGCGAAGATGTCTTCCTCTTCGCGCAGACCGGCCATGTTGAGCACTTCGCTCTCACTTTCCTCACGGATCAGATCGACCATTTCATCGATGGTCAGGCGGCCGATCAAGCGCTCTTTCTTGTCCACCACCGGAGCGGATACCAGGTCGTATCGCTCGAAGGCCTGAGCCGCGTCGTAGGCATCTTCCTCGGGGTGGAAGGTCACCGGGTCATTGGCCATGACCTCCGCAACCTTCTTGTCCGGGTCGTTGACCAACAACCGCTTGATGGGCAGCACGCCCTTGAGAATACCGTCGTAATCGACCACGAACAGCTTGTCGGTGTGCCCTGGCAGCTCCTTGAGCCGGCGCAGGTAGCGCAGTACCACTTCGAGGCTGACATCTTCGCGGATGGTGACCATCTCGAAGTCCATCAATGCACCGACCTGCTCCTCGTCGTAGCTCAGGGCCGAGCGCACACGCTCGCGCTGCTGGGCATCGAGGCTCTCCATGAGCTCATGAACGACGTCGCGGGGCAATTCTGGAGCCAGGTCGGCGAGTTCGTCGGCGTCCATCTCCTTGGCGGCCGCCAGCAACTCGTGATCGTCCATGTCGGCGATCAGGGTCTGGCGCACCGCATCGGAGACTTCAAGCAGGATGTCGCCGTCACGGTCGGAGCGCACCAGCTGCCAGACCGTCAGGCGATCGTCCAGCGGCAGGGCTTCGAGGATGTGGGCGATGTCTGCGGGGTGCAGGTCGTCGAGCTTGCGCTGCAGCTCGACCAGGTTCTGGCGGTGGACCAGGTTTTCCACCAGGTCATGGTGATGACCTTCCTGACGGTGTGTCAGGTCCTCGACCACCCGCTGGCGCTGCAACAGCTCGATCACCTGGGCCAGGCGATCCTGCAGGCTGTCTTGGGTTTTCTTTACTTCGATTTCGGTCATAGGCGAACTCCACTCCCAGCAGCGGAGCACGCCGGGAGAATCAATCGGTCAGATCTGTCTGTATGAAGCGTGTTAGCGAGTAACTACTGGGTAAGTCCATGGTGGTATTCCACAAGCCCCGGCGGGGCTGACGGGCGCAATCATACACTGTGCAAGCTGTCGGATCGCTTAAATTTTTGGCTAGAACAATCGTTTGCGCGCTAAAGCTGTGACAACGCTCGAAGCCATCAGTGCGACGGTTGCTCTGGCGTTAAAAGCACATTCGTTTTGTGACGACTCGATCTAGAACTGCAGATCCTTGCAAGGATCACCTACAGCAGTAGCTTAGATGGACATCTGCGACAATTCAGCGCATTCGGAAAACAAAAAGCCCGCTCAAATGAGCGGGCTTCTTGATGTATGGCGGACTCAGCAGGATTCGAACCTGCGACCGCTCGGTTCGTAGCCGAGTACTCTATCCAGCTGAGCTATGAGTCCGTGGTGGTAGTTTTAGGCCAGATTACCACTGGCTTGTTGAAGCGTCTTTGCAAGCAGAGCCACTTCAAAAAGTGGCGGACTCAGCAGGATTCGAACCTGCGACCGCTCGGTTCGTAGCCGAG
>NZ_JBMDJQ010000013.1:0-142228 GCF_057809275.1 Pseudomonas sp. FG36 | reverse complement strand
GCTCCCACGTTCGAAACCGTGGAGACGGCGGTGCGCCGATGCGACTTGCCCCGCGATTGAACATCACCCGCCGGTACCACCGACGGTGATCGCATCCAGCTTCAGGGTCGGCTGGCCAACGCCCACCGGCACCGACTGCCCATCCTTGCCGCACGTGCCCACTCCGCTGTCCAGCGCCAGGTCGTTGCCGACCATCGACACACCGCGCATCGCTTCCGGACCATTGCCGATCAAGGTCGCGCCCTTTACTGGCGCGGTGATCTTGCCATCCTCGATCAGGTAGGCCTCGCTGGTGGAGAACACGAACTTGCCGCTGGTGATGTCCACCTGGCCACCGCCAAGGTTGGCGCAGTAGATGCCCTTCTTCACCGACCGGATGATTTCCTCGGGGTCGCTGTCGCCGGCACGCATGTAGGTATTGGTCATGCGCGGCATCGGCAGGTGAGCGTAGGATTCGCGCCGGCCGTTGCCAGTCACCGCCATGCCCATCAGGCGGGCATTGAGCTTGTCCTGCATGTAGCCCTTGAGGATGCCGTTCTCGATCAGCGTGGTGCACTCGGTCGGCGTGCCTTCGTCATCGACGCTGAGCGAGCCGCGACGACCTTCGAGGGTGCCGTCGTCGACGATGGTGCACAGGCTCGAAGCCACCTTTTCACCGATACGACCACTGAACGCCGAGCTGCCCTTGCGGTTGAAGTCGCCTTCCAGGCCGTGGCCGACCGCCTCGTGCAGCAGCACGCCCGACCAACCCGGGCCGAGCACCACCGGCAGCGTGCCGGCCGGAGCGGGAATCGCCTCGAGGTTGACCAGCGCCTGGCGCAGCGCCTCACGGGCGTAGCCCATCACCCGCTCTTCACTGAAATAGCGATAGTCGGTGCGCCCACCGCCGCCCTGCCCACCACGCTCGCGACGTCCGTTGTGCTCGACGATCACGCTGACGTTGAAACGCACCAGAGGACGCACGTCGGCGGCCAGGCTGCCATCGGCGGCAGCCACCAGGATGCGCTCCCACACCCCGGCCATGCTCACGCTGACCTGCTGGATGCGCGGGTCGAGGGCACGGGTGGCGGCATCGACGCGCTTGAGCAGCTCGACCTTCTCGGCGCGGGTCAGTACATCCAGGGGGTTGTCAGGCGCGTACAGGGCGGTCACGTCCTGGCTGCGGAAGGCTTGCACAGTGCCGTTCTGCCCGGCGCGGGAGATCGAGCGGGCGGCACGCGCCGCCGACGTCAGGGCTTCGAGGTTGATCGCATTGCTGTAGGCAAAGCCGGTCTTCTCGCCGGACTGGGCACGTACGCCCACGCCCTGGTCGAGGTTGAAGCTGCCTTCTTTGACGATGCCGTCCTCCAGTGCCCAGGTTTCCGAGATCTGGCCTTGGAAGTACAGGTCGGCGGCATCGATGCCGGGACCGGCCAACTCACCCAGCACCGTCTGCAGGCTGTCGAGGGTCAACCCGCCCGGGGCCAGGAGCTGCTCACTGACGGTGGATAACATCTGGCTCATAGTCACTCCGAGGTATACGCAGGCCGCAAGGCGTCCTGCGAGAAAAAGCGCCGGTGCGTTGTTACCGGCATGCGCGCCCGGATGGACGCCTGTTCTTCAATATCGCGCGTGGCGAGCAACACCGCCTCGCCCCGCGCCTGTTGCGCGACGATCCGCCCCCAGGGGTCGACGATCGCCGCCTGGCCGTGGGTTTCCCGCGGCCCCGGATGCAGGCCGCCCTGGGCGGCTGCCAGTACATAGCACTGGGTCTCGATGGCGCGTGCGCGAATCAGCACTTCCCAGTGCGCCGCGCCGGTCACCGCGGTGAACGCCGCCGGCGCGCTGATCAGTTCGGCCCCGGCGGCGCGCAAGGCGCTGTACAGCTCGGGGAAGCGCAGGTCGTAACACACCGACAGGCCCAGGCGGCCCACCGGTGTGTCGGCCACCACCACCCGGCTGCCGTGGGCATAATCGTCCGACTCGCGGTAGCGGCCACGGTTGTCGGCCACGTCCACATCGAACAGGTGCAGCTTGTCGTAGCGAGCTGCGAGCTCGCCGTGCTCGTCGACCAGCAACGAGCAGGCATGGGCCTTGGCCTCCGGCTGGCCGACCGGCGGCAGCGGCAGGGTACCTGCGACTATCCATAACCTGAGGTCGCGGGCGGTGCGTTTCAACCATGGCAGGATCGGCCCCTCGCCCAGCGCCTCTGCCCTGCCAACGGCGGCGGCGTCGCGCCGGCCCATGGCAGCGAAGTTTTCCGGCAGCACCGCCAGGCGCGCGCCTCCGGCGGCGGCCTGCTCGAGCAGCGCCGTGGCACGTTGCAGGTTGGCCAGCACATCGTCCTGGCTGACCATCTGGATCACTGCTGACGTCATGACCACCCCGGGATTATTTGTCGAAAGGTTTCACAAAGGTGATTTTAGGCTCTTTGACCGGACCTTCGACGCGATAGTGCACGCTGGCGAACCGCGCCACCCGGTCACCGATCAGGCGATCGACGAGGAACAGCGCGCCCCCGACCGCCGGCGCGCCGACAATCAAGGCGGCCAATGGCAGGTTGTTGGTGACCGGCAATGTCACCAGCAGCTTGGCGTCGACTCGGTCACGGACGAAGTCCATGGTGCCGTCGAGTTCGAAATTGCTCGACGGGCCGGTGACGGTGATCGGCTCTCGCGTCACATAGACCCCTTCGCTGGCCACCAGCAAGCCTTTGACCCGATCGTAGGCCAGGCCCTTGCTGAACAGGTCGGAGAAGTCCAGACGCAGGCGCCGGCCAATGGAGTTGAAGTTGAGCAGCCCGAACACCCGCAAGGCCTGGGCGCTGCCCTCGACCTCGACGAACTGGCCACTGCGCAGCGCCGCGTCGAGGCTGCCGGAGTACCGGTTGAGGCTGACCCAGGCCGGCGAGCCCGGCCAACGGCCATCCACGTCCATGCGGAAGTCGCGGCTGGTGACGGTGGGGGCAAAACCCCAGGCCTTGAGCACATTCCCCAAGTCCTTGCCGTCCACACGGCCCTTGTACCAGCTGGACGTGCTGCCGGGCTCGCCTTCCCAGCCACCGCTGCCGTCGATATGCAGCCCCTTGAGGTCCAGGTCGATATCGCTCATGGCCATGCCCCGAGGGGTCTGGCGCAGCTTCAGGGTGGCACTGCCGAACAGGTCGTCGCCGCGGTACAGCTTGTCGATGGTCAGGTCCAGCGGCGGCGCCTTGCGCGGGTCGAACCCGGCCAATGGATCCGGCGCGTTCTCGACCTGGGCCTCATTCGGATCGGCTGGCGGCAGGCGCAGGCTCTGCAGGCGGACGGTCATGGGCGTGGCCTTGGCATCGGGAATGCGCGCATTGCCGATGACTTCCTGGCTGTCCAGGCGCAGGTCCCAGGCCGGGCCACCACGCATCAAACGGATCACCGCCTGGTTGAGGTCCAGGCCGAACGCCTTGAGCTGGCCGATGCTGAGGTCAACGCTCTGCAGGTTCTGCCGGGCACTGCCGCCCGGATCCTTGCCGGCCAGGCGCTCCATCTGTTGCTGCCAGGGGGCCAGGTCCAGCGTCTCCAGCCGGCCACGCACCCGCAGGCCCTGGCCAGACGGCAAGCTGGCCTCGCCCGTGCCCAGCAACAGCTCGCCACGCCCTTGGCCCAGTTTGTCGGCCGGCGCGGCATAAGCAAAGCGGGCCAGGTCCGCGTAGCTGCCATCGATGCGCCGTTCCGGGCCCTGCAGGGTCAGGCCGAAGCGGCTATCACGGGTCTCTGCGGCGGCCTTGCCAAAAGGTGCCGGCAGATCGATGGCCAGGCCCTTGAGCGACGAATTGACGGTCAAGCGGTTGTCGCGGCTGCCCAGTGTCACTTGCAGCTGATAGGGCAGCTCACCCGAGGCTGGCAGCGGCTGCGTGAACTGCAACCAGTCGGTCAGGGCCTTGAGGCCGACCTGGCCATTGGCATTGATTCGGGTCTGGATCTGCCCACCCTGCCCTTCGGCGCTGATCTGCGCGCTGACCGGCTTGCCAAAGGCGTGCAGGCTGATGTCCTTGCCGCTCAGGCCCTTGTCGAGATCGAAGCTGAAGTCGCCCTTCAGCTGGCTCAGTTCCAGGGCCGGTGGCGCCACTTTCAAGGTAGCGTCGGCGGTCGCGAAGTTCACCAGCACCTTGGGCCGCTGCCCGTGGGCCAGGGGTACATCGAGCTTGACCTTGCCCTTGAGCGGCCCCTCACCTTCCCAACCGGCGAAGATCTCCCCCGTGCCGATGGGCGTTTCCTTGAGGATCTTCAAGCCATCGCCGAGGCTGCCGTCGAAATCACCGTCGAGGATCAGGTGACTGTGCTGGTCACCTTCGACATGGGGAATGTCGACGCTGACATCACTGACCTTGGTGTCCAGCAGCAGCCCATGATGGGCCTGGATGCGCACACCGGTGTCTTCGATGTACACATTGCCATCGACCTGCTGCACCTGCGGCCAGCCTGGTTGGAAATCCAGCGCGGCGTCATGCACCTTGAAGAACAGGCTGATATCGCGGGCATGGGGTGGCGCGTCGTGATGCAGCGACCCCTGGTACTGGAAGTAGCCCTCGTCGACATTGCCCTTGACGATGGCGCTGCGCAGCCATTCGTCCAGGGCGGGGCTGAGCACCTCGGGCAGGTACTTGGCAGTGTAGCGCCCGTCGCCTTCGGTAAGACCGACGCGCAGGTCCATATAGTCTTCGTGGCCCGGCTGCAGGTGGATGCGAATAAGGAAGTCCGCCGCGATCTTGCCCTCGTCGCCCAATACCTTGATGTAGGGGGCGACCAGGGTGAAAGCCTCCTTGTCCAGGGTCCAGGTCAGGCGGGCATTGGCTTTCGGGTAATGCCAGGGTTTGCCGAAGATCGGGTACAGGTGCAGCATGAATGCCTGCGTATCCAGGCGCAGCTCGCCGTGCCCAAGGTCACCGCTGATCGCCCCGGAGACATTGCCCGCCGCCGGCGCGCCGTGATAGGCATCGAAGCCGACCTTCTCCAGATTGGCGGCGAACTGCAGCCGTTGGTCGCCCTCGGCCTTGGGTCGGATGTCCAGGCGCACGTTGCGCAGGGCGCCGGTGACCTTGAGCGCATCGACCACGGTCATCAGCTTGTCCGGCAATGGCGCCAGGGCGTCGATCAAGGGCGTCAGCGGGGTCAGGTCGAGGCGGTCCGCCTGCACCTGCCAGCTTTCCTCGGCCGGGTTCTGGCCCGGACGCTGTGCCAGTTGCAGGTGCGACTCCCAACGGTTCTTGGCAAGGCTCATGGCCAGCGAGTCGACAACGACGTCGAAGCCCTGGTCCCGACGCTGGAACCAGGCCGACAGGGCCAGATTATCCACGGTGATGGCCTTGCGCCCGGTGTAGGCGCCCTTGAGCTGCGGGGCATTGAGGCGAACCATCGCCTGCTGCAACTGCCCTTGCCGCCAGTCGATCCACAGCTCACCACCAGCGCGCAGCGCGCCGGCCTGCCACTGGCCCAGCAACTGCGGCGGCAGCCAGCGTGCCCAGTCGCTTTGCGGCAGGCTCAGGTAAGCCTGCACGCGCCCGTCGCGCCAGGCCTTGGCCGTGGCGCGGCTGTTCAGGCTCAAGGCCAGGGGCTGGCCGTCGGGCAGCGTGGCACGCAGGTCGAGGCTCTGGCGTGAGGCGCCTGCCTGCAAGCCAAGGCTTACGTAGGTGAGGGTCAGGGGGTCTCGTTGCCAGGGATGCAAGGTGACCTGGCTGTCGAAGGCATCGATTCGACCGAGTTGGCGCAGACGCTTGAGCGCATCCGCAGGATCCAGCGGCGCATCATCCTTGTGCGGCAGGCCTTCCAGAGCCCAGTCGCCCTGCTCGTTCTCGCGCAGGATCAGTTGCAGCCCACTGAGCTGGATCCGCGCCAGGCGCACTTCGCGCGCCTTGAGACTGGCCCACAGGTCAGGCACCAGCTTGACGTCGTCCAGGCGCAGCGCCGAGGCGCCTTCGCCCAGTTGCAGGTCATGTACACGCAGTACCGGCGCCAAGCCGCTCCAGCGCCCCTCGAACGCCCCGACGTGCACGGGCATGCCCAAGGCCTGTTCGGCCTTGAGTTCGGCGTCTGCACGGTATTCGGCGACCAGAGGCACCAGTTGCCGACCGAGGCTGACATACAGCGCCACCAGCACCGCCAGCAGGGCGCAGATAACCAGCCCCCAGCGGGTCAAGGCGCTCAGAACGCGGGTCAGACGTTCCATGGCCGAGGCCCTCCAAGTCGTCCCTTAACTATGGCCGGTGTATAGCGCTTTGCCAGCCCGTCCATGGGGCGACCGCTGTTAGAAGGGGTCAGAGCAGCACCACATCGTATTGTTCCTGGGAATACATGGACTCCACCTGAAAGCGGATGGTTCGCCCGATGAACGCTTCAAGTTCGGCGACGTTGCCCGATTCTTCATCGAGCAACCGATCCACCACCTTCTGGTTGGCCAGCACGCGATAGCCCTCGGCCTGGTAGGCACGGGCTTCACGAAGGATCTCGCGGAAAATTTCGTAACAGATCGTCTCGGGGGTCTTCAGCTTGCCGCGGCCCTGGCACGCCGCACAGGGCTCACAGAGCACCTGCTCGAGGCTTTCGCGGGTGCGCTTGCGGGTCATCTGCACCAGGCCCAGCTCGGTGATGCCGATGATGTTGGTCTTGGCATGATCACGCTCGAGCTGCTTCTCCAGGGTACGCAGGACCTGGCGCTGGTGCTCCTCGTCCTCCATGTCGATGAAGTCGATGATGATGATCCCGCCGATGTTGCGCAGGCGCAGTTGCCGGGCAATGGCGGTGGCCGCCTCGAGGTTGGTCTTGAAGATGGTCTCTTCGAGGTTGCGATGGCCGACGAACGCACCGGTGTTGACGTCGATGGTGGTCATTGCCTCCGCCGGGTCGACCACCAGGTAGCCGCCGGACTTGAGCGGCACCTTGCGCTCCAGGGCACGCTGGATTTCGTCCTCCACCCCATACAGGTCGAAGATCGGCCGCTCGCCAGGGTAGTGCTCCAGGCGATCGGCGATCTCCGGCATCAATTCGGCCACGAACTGGGTGGTCTTCTGGAAGGTCTCCCGCGAGTCGATGCGGATCTTCTCGATCTTGGGGTTGACCAGGTCGCGCAGCGTCCGCAGCGCCAGGCCAAGGTCCTCGTAGATCACCACGGGCGCTCCGCAGGTCTTGATCTGCGAGCCGATCTGCTCCCACAGGCGGCGCAGGTAGCGGATGTCCTGGAGGATATCCTCCGCGCGGGCGCCCTCTGCGGCGGTGCGCAGGATGAACCCCCCGGCATCCTTCATGTCTTCCTGGGCCATGCAGTCGGTGACCACCTGCTTGAGGCGATCGCGCTCGGCTTCTTCCTCGATCTTGAGCGAGATGCCGACATGACTGCTGCGCGGCATGTACACCAGGTAACGCGACGGAATCGACAGCTGGGTAGTCAGGCGTGCGCCCTTGCTGCCGATGGGATCCTTGGTGACCTGGACCACCAGTGCCTGGCCTTCGTGGACCAGCGCGGTGATGGTCTCCACGGCCGAGCCTTCGCGCTGGGAGATCTCCGAGGCATGAATGAACGCCGCCCGCTCCAGGCCGATATCGACGAATGCCGCCTGCATGCCCGGCAATACCCGCACTACCTTGCCTTTGTAGATGTTGCCGACGATGCCACGGCGCTGGGTGCGCTCTACATGCACCTCCTGCAGGACTCCGTTCTCCACCACCGCCACGCGTGATTCCATCGGGGTGATGTTGATCAGGATCTCTTCACTCATGGCGCGCTCTCGTCAGTGGTCTGGGGTAATGATGGATTGCTGCGGCGTGGCTGGCTAGCGCTGTGCGGAACCCTCTTGCAGTTGCCAACATGGCACGCCGAATTGCTCGAGCAGTTCGGCGGTTTCACTCAGGGGCAATCCGACCACGGCCGAGTAGCTGCCCTCGATGCCGCTGACGAACACCGCGCCCAGGCCCTGGATGGCATAGCCACCGGCCTTGTCGACAGGTTCGCCGCTGTCCCAGTAGCGCAGCGCTTCCTCGAAGGAGATCGTGCGAAAAAGCACGGTGGTGCTGACGCAGCGGCTGATACTGCGCTGGCCATCGGTCAGCGCCACGGCGGTAAGCACCTGGTGTTCGCGCTTGGAAAGGTCGCCGAGCATGGCCAACGCCTGCTCGCGATTCTCTGGCTTGCCAAGGATCTGACCATCGAGCACCACGGTGGTGTCGGCGCCCAGTACCACCCCTGCGCCATCGGTGTAGGCGAAGCCCGCAACCGCCTTGGCCTGGGCCAGGCGCTCGACGTAGGCCGCCGGCGCTTCGCCCGGCAACGGGGTTTCATCGATGGGTGCGCTGACGACGGTGAACGGCACCCCGATCTGGGTCAGCAGTTCACGGCGGCGTGGCGAGCCGGAGGCCAGGTACAGCTGGGTCATGTGGACATCTCCCTGTCAGTGGCGGCGCGTCAGTGGATATGCAGGCGACGGCGCAGGCCGCGCAGGGCAAAGCTGACCCACGGCCAGAGCAAGGCGCTGATCACCGCCGACCAGACCAGGGCCAGGGTCGGCAGTCGATTGCCGGTCAGCGCGCTGAGCCACAGCTGGATCAGCTGGGCGATACCGAAGATCACCAGGATCACCAGGCTCTGCTGCCACATGGGGAACATGCGCAGGCGCTGCTGCAACGAAAGCACCAGGAAGGTGATCAGGGTAAGGATCAGGGCGTTCTGGCCAAGCAGCGTGCCGTACAGCACGTCCTCGGCCAGGCCAAGCAGGAACGCGGTGGTCATGCCGACCTTGCCCGGCACCGCAAGGGTCCAGAAGGCCAGCAGCAGGGCCAGCCACATGGGCCGGAACACTTCCATGAACTGCGGCATGGGCGAGACGCTGAGCAACAGGCCGATGGCGAAGGTCAGCCAGATGGCCCAGCCGTTTCTGCTACGGGTGCTGGCCATTATTGTCTCCGGGGTTGGGCGGTCGCAGGCGCCGGGGGCACCGCTGCCGCAGGCGTCGCAGTCGCTGGGGCTGCGCCGGGCACCGGCTGAACCGCGCTACCCGTCGCAGATGCAGCCGGCGTGGCCGGTGCCTGGCCGTGGCCAGCGCCCTGACGGTCGGCCTCTTCCTGGGCGATCGCCGCCTCGGTGGCGCGTTCCTCGGGTGTGCGCCGGTCGCTGAACACCAGCAGCATGTAGCGGCTGCGGTTGAGGGCGGCAGTTGGGATGGCACGGACGATGGCGAACGGCTGGCCGGAATCATGGATCACTTCGTTGACCGTGGCCACCGGGTAGCCCGCCGGGAAACGCTGGCCCATGCCCGAACTGACCAGCAGGTCGCCTTCCTTGATGTCGGCGGTGTCGGCCACGTGGCGCAGCTCCAGGCGCTCCGGGTTGCCAGTGCCGCTGGCAATGGCGCGCAGGCCGTTACGATTGACCTGCACCGGAATGCTGTGGGTGGTGTCGGTAAGCAGCAGTACCCGCGCGGTGTACGGCATCAGCTCGACCACCTGGCCCATCAGGCCACGGGCATCGAGCACAGGCTGGCCGAGGAACACGCCATCGCGCTCGCCCTTGTTGATCAGGATACGGTGGGTGAACGGATTGGGATCGACACCGATCAGCTCGGCAACTTCGACCTTCTCGTTGACCAGCGCCGAAGAGTTGAGCAGCTCACGCAGACGCACGTTCTGCTCGGTCAGGGCGGCCAGCTTCTGCAGGCGCCCCTGCAGCAGCAGGGCCTCGGTCTTGAGTTTCTCGTTCTCGGCGATCAGTTCGGTGCGGCTGCCGAACTGGCCAGCCACGCCCTGCCACGTGCGCTGCGGCAGGTCGGTAATCCAGTAGGATTCCATCAGCACCAGACCCATCTGGCTGCGCACCGGCTTGAGCAGGTCGAAGCGCGAGTCGACCACCATCAGCGCGACCGACAGCACGACCAGCACGAGCAGGCGAACGCCCAGCGAGGGGCCCTTGGAGAAAAGCGGTTTAATGGGCCGTTCCTCGTGGACGACTCAGGAGGTCATTGGACATGGGGCAATGCACCGGCCTGCTGCGGATTGACGGAAACGGCGCCCGGGCGGGCGCCAGCACAGCGCTTACAGGTAGCACTGTGCGTGCCACCTGTAAACCTGGACATACACTACTGCATCAGCGATCACTCGCTGGAGAGCAGGTCCATGGCGTGCTTGTCCATCATCTCCAGGGCACGGCCACCGCCGCGGGCGACGCAGGTCAGCGGGTCTTCGGCGACGATCACCGGCAGGCCGGTTTCCTGGGCCAGCAGCTTGTCCAGGTCGCGCAGCAGCGCGCCACCACCGGTCAGCACCAGGCCGCGCTCGGCGATGTCCGAGGCCAGCTCCGGCGGCGACTGCTCCAGGGCGCTCTTGACCGCCTGAACGATGGTCGCCAGCGACTCCTGCAGCGCCTCGAGCACTTCGTTGGAGTTCAGGGTGAAGGCACGCGGCACGCCTTCGGCCAGGTTACGGCCACGGACGTCGACTTCGCGCACTTCGCCGCCCGGGTAGGCGGTACCGATTTCCTGCTTGATGCGCTCGGCGGTGGATTCGCCGATCAGGCTGCCGTAGTTGCGGCGCACGTAGGTGACGATGGCTTCATCGAAGCGGTCGCCGCCGACGCGCACGGATTCGGCGTAGACCACGCCGTTGAGCGAGATCAGGGCGATCTCGGTGGTACCGCCACCGATATCGACGACCATCGAGCCGCGGGCCTCTTCGACCGGCAGGCCGGCACCGATGGCGGCGGCCATGGGTTCTTCGATCAGGAATACTTCACGGGCACCGGCACCGAGGGCCGATTCACGGATGGCGCGGCGCTCGACCTGGGTCGACTTGCACGGCACGCAGATCAGCACGCGTGGGCTGGGCTGCAGGAAGCTGTTCTCATGCACCTTGTTGATGAAGTACTGCAGCATCTTTTCGCAAACGCTGAAGTCGGCGATCACGCCGTCCTTCATCGGACGAATGGCAGCAATGTTGCCGGGGGTGCGGCCCAGCATGCGCTTGGCTTCGGTACCGACTGCGACGACGCTTTTCTGGTTGCCGTGGGTACGGATGGCAACAACCGAGGGCTCATTCAGGACGATACCGCGCTCACGCACGTAGATAAGGGTGTTGGCAGTACCCAGGTCGATGGACAGATCGCTGGAAAACATGCCACGCAGTTTCTTGAACATGGGAAAGTGACCCTGGGGAAAGCGTGGGTAAAAAAGTGCGGCAAACTCTAACAATGGCAGGGATTTTGGGCAAGGAGCCAATATGTTAAATTGGTTGTTTTTCCGAGCATGCCTGCCGATGTTCGCGGCCCTTTGACCGCCAGAATGCCGGCATGTTCCTCATCTGCGGACCCATTCCGTTTTTCGTTTCCCTGGAGATCCCCATGGCGCTTCAACGCTCCGACGTGGAAAAGATCGCCCATCTGGCCCGCCTGGGCCTGAATGAAGGCGAATTGCCACGCATCACCGATGCCTTGAACAGTATTCTCGGGCTGGTCGACCAGATGCAAGCCGTCGACACCTCTGGCATCGAGCCCCTCGCCCACCCGCTGGAAGCCACCCAGCGCCTGCGCCCCGACCAGGTCACCGAGAGCAACCAGCGCGACCGCTACCAGGCCGTCGCCCCGTCGACCGAGAATGGTCTGTACCTGGTTCCGAAAGTCATCGATTAAGGGATAGCGCCTGCCATGCATCAACTCACTCTGGCCGAAATCGCCCGCGGCCTCGCCGACAAGTCGTTCTCCTCGGAAGAACTGACCGGCGCCCTGCTGTCGCGCATCAAGCAGCTCGACCCGCAGCTCAACAGCTTCATCACCGTCACCGAAGCACAGGCCCTGGAGCAGGCGCGCGCCGCCGACGCCCGCCGTGCCTCTGGTGAGACCGGCGCGCTGCTGGGTGCGCCGATCGCCCACAAGGACCTGTTCTGCACCAACGGCGTGCGCACCAGCTGCGGCTCGAAGATGCTCGACAGCTTCACCGCCCCGTACGACGCCACCGTGGTCGCCAAGCTGGCCGAAGCCGGCATGGTCACCCTGGGCAAGACCAACATGGACGAATTCGCCATGGGCTCGGCCAACGAGTCCAGCCACTACGGCGCGGTGAAGAACCCGTGGAACCTCGAGCACGTGCCCGGCGGTTCCTCCGGCGGCTCGGCCGCCGCCGTGGCCGCGCGCCTGCTGCCGGCCACCACCGGTACCGACACCGGCGGCTCGATCCGCCAGCCGGCAGCCTTCACCAACCTGACCGGCCTCAAGCCGACCTATGGCCGCGTATCGCGCTGGGGCATGATTGCCTACGCCTCGAGCCTCGACCAGGGCGGCCCGCTGGCCCGTACCGCCGAAGACTGCGCCCTGCTGCTGCAAGGCATGGCCGGCTTCGACGCCAAGGACTCGACCTCGGTCGACGAGCCAGTACCGGACTTCAGCGCCAACCTGAACGCCTCGCTGCAAGGCCTGCGCATCGGTCTGCCGAAGGAATACTTCGGCGCCGGCCTCGACCCGCGCATCGCCGACCTGGTCCAGGCCAGCGTCAAGGAGCTGGAAAAGCTCGGCGCGGTGGTCAAGGAAATCAGCCTGCCGAACATGCAGCACGCCATCCCGGCGTACTACGTGATCGCCCCGGCGGAAGCCTCCTCCAACCTGTCGCGCTTCGACGGTGTGCGCTTCGGTCATCGCTGTGAAGATCCGAAAGATCTGACCGACCTGTACAAGCGTTCCCGTGGCGAAGGCTTCGGCGCGGAAGTGCAGCGGCGCATCATGGTCGGTACCTATGCCCTGTCGGCTGGCTACTACGACGCCTACTACGTCAAGGCGCAACAGATCCGCCGCCTGATCAAGAACGACTTCATGACCGCGTTCGCCGACGTCGACGTGATTCTCGGCCCGACCACGCCAAACCCGGCGTGGAAACTTGGCGCCAAGAGCAGCGATCCGGTCGCGGCCTACCTGGAAGACGTCTACACCATCACCGCCAACCTGGCCGGCCTGCCGGGCCTGTCGATGCCGGCCGGCTTCGTCGACGGCCTGCCGGTGGGCGTGCAACTGCTGGCCCCGTACTTCCAGGAAGGCCGCCTGCTCAACATCGCGCACCGTTACCAGCAAGTCACCGACTGGCACACCCGCGCCCCCAACGGCTTCTGAGGAGTTCACACATGCAATGGGAAGTTGTGATCGGGCTGGAGATTCATACCCAGCTCGCCACCCAGTCGAAGATCTTCTCCGGCAGCGCCACCACCTTCGGCTCCGAGCCGAACACCCAGGCCAGCCTGGTCGATCTGGGGATGCCCGGCGTGCTACCGGTGCTCAACCAGGAGGCCGTGCGCATGGCGTGCATGTTCGGCCTGGCGATCGATGCCGAGATCGGGCCGCGCAACGTGTTCGCGCGCAAGAACTACTTCTACCCCGACCTGCCCAAGGGCTACCAGATCAGCCAGATGGACCTGCCGATCGTCGGCAAGGGCCACCTGGACATCGCCCTGGAAGACGGCACCATCAAGCGCATCGGCGTGACCCGCGCGCACCTTGAAGAAGATGCCGGCAAGAGCCTGCATGAAGACTTCAACGGCGCCACCGGCATCGACCTGAACCGCGCCGGCACCCCGCTGCTGGAGATCGTCTCCGAGCCGGACATGCGCAGCGCCAAGGAAGCCGTGGCCTACGTCAAGGCCATCCACGCCCTGGTGCGCTACCTGGGCATCTGCGACGGCAACATGGCCGAAGGTTCGCTGCGCTGCGACTGCAACGTGTCGATCCGCCCGAAGGGCCAGACCGAGTTCGGTACCCGCTGCGAGATCAAGAACGTCAACTCGTTCCGCTTCATCGAACGTGCGATCAACAGCGAGATCCAGCGCCAGATCGACCTGATCGAGGACGGCGGCAAGGTGGTGCAGGAAACCCGCCTGTACGACCCGAACAAGGACGAGACCCGCTCCATGCGCAGCAAGGAGGAAGCCAACGACTACCGTTACTTCCCCGACCCGGACCTGTTGCCGGTGGTCATCGAGCCCGGCTTCCTCGACAGCGTGCGCGCCGCCCTGCCGGAGCTGCCACCACAGAAGGTCGAGCGCTTCCAGAGCCAGTACGGCCTGTCGGCCTATGACGCCAACGTGCTGGCCTCCAGCCGCGAGCAGGCCGACTACTTCGAACAGGTGGTGAAGATCGGCGGCGACGCCAAGCTGGCCGCCAACTGGGTGATGGTGGAACTGGGCAGCCTGCTGAACAAGCTCGGCGTCGAGATCGACCAGTCGCCGGTCAGCGCCGAACACCTCGGCGGCATGCTGCTGCGCATCCGCGACAACACCATCAGCGGCAAGATCGCCAAGACCGTGTTCGAGGCCATGGCCGCTGGCGAAGGCGATGCCGACAGCATCATCGAAAGCCGCGGCCTCAAGCAGGTCACCGATACCGGCGCGATCGACAAGATGCTCGACGAGATGCTCGCCGCCAACGCCGAACAGGTCGAACAATACCGCGCCGCCGATGAAGCCAAGCGCGGCAAGATGTTCGGCTTCTTCGTCGGCCAGGCGATGAAGGCGTCAAAAGGCAAGGCCAACCCGGGGCAAGTGAACCAATTGCTCAAGGCCAAGCTCGAAGGGTGATCTGAATGAAGCGGCGAGGGCTTCGCCCTCGATCGCGGATGAATCCGCTCCTACGGGTATGTGTAGGAGCGGATTCATCCGCGATGGGCCGCACAGCGGCCCCATTTGCGGAGCATCCGAATTGCTGAAGCAATCCCTCGCCACCTTCACCCTCTTCTCCCTCCTGGCCGGCTGCGCCAACCATGACATCGACCCTCGCGGCTACGACCAGAGCGGAACCGCCTCCTATTACGGCTCACGCCACCACGGCAAACGCACTGCCAGCGGCGAGCCCTTCAACCAGCATGGCCTCACCGCCGCCCACCGCAGCCTGCCCTTTGGCAGCCGTGTGCTGGTCACCAACCTGGCCAACCAGCGCAGCGTGGTGGTACGCATCAACGACCGTGGCCCGCACACCCGCGGCCGGCTTATCGACCTGTCACGCGCCGCCGCAGAAAAAATCGGCATGCTCCGTAGCGGAACCGCGCGAGTCCGGGTACAAGGTCTGAGCGATTGACCTGACTGGAGCCCTCGCCATTTTCGACCTGGCCACCCTCCCCGCCTTCAGCCTGCTGCAACTGGGCCTGGGCTTGCTGCTGATGATCTTCGGTGCCGAGCTGCTGGTACGCGCCGCCCTGCGCCTGGCCAGCCGCCTGCACGTGCGCCCGCTGATCATCGGCCTGAGCCTGGTCGCCTTCGGCAGCACCGCGCCACAGCTGACCGTGAGTCTGCAAGCCGCCTACCAGGGCGCGCCGGATGTCGCGGTGGGCAGTGTCGTGGGCAGCAACATCTTCAACGTGCTGGTGATCCTCGGCCTTGCCGCACTCATCATTCCGCTGCGTGTGTCACGCCAGCTGGTACGCCTGGATATCCCACTGATGATCCTCGCCAGCGCCCTGGTCTACCTGCTTGCGCTCAACGGCGAACTGGGGCGGCTGGAAGGCGGCCTGCTGCTGCTCGGCCTGGCCGGTTACCTGGCCATGCTCTGGCATCAGTCGCGCCACTACGCCCGCACCTACCCGGCGCCTCGCACCGAGCACGCCAGCCCGCTGCGTTTCTGGAGCGGGGCGCTGCTGCAGATTCTCATGGGCCTGGGGCTGCTGAGCCTGGCGGGTCACCTGGTACTGGAGGCAGCCGTCGAGGTGGCGACTGACCTGGGGCTGTCCGAACGCATCATCGGCCTGACCGTGGTCGCGGTGTGCACTTCGCTGCCGGAACTGGCCGCCGCCCTGATCGCGGCCCTGCGCGGCGAACGGGAGATCGCCGTGGGCACGGTGATCGGCAGCAACCTGTTCAACCTGCTGGCGGTGCTGGGGCTGACGGCAGTGACCACCCCCGCCCCCTTGTCGATTTCACCCAATGCACTGGACTTCGACCTGCCGGTGATGCTCGGCGTCGCCGCGCTGTGCCTGCCGGTATTCTATTCCGGCTACCGGGTCACCCGCGCCGAAGGCCTGGTGTTCCTGTGTCTTTACCTGGCCTACGGCCTGCACGTGGTGACCTTCACCACCGGCCTGCCATTGGCCGGACGCCTCGAACAACTGATGCTGTTCTATGTAATGCCAGTGCTCGGGGTCGTGCTGCTTTACACGACGATCCGCGCTTGGCGCCGCCAACACTAAGGAAAACAACATGGCCGACACGAAACAGACCGGTGAAAGCATTCGTCGCCAGGTAATGGGCGATGCGTTCGTCGATCGAGCCCTGGGCAACGCAACGGCGTTCACCCAACCGCTGCAGGACTTCGTCAACGAGCATGCCTGGGGCAGCGTCTGGGCCCGCGACGGGTTGCCGCTGAAGACCCGCAGCCTGATCACATTGGCCACGCTGACCGCGCTCAAGTGCCCGCAGGAACTCAAGGGGCACGTGCGTGGAGCATTGAACAATGGCTGCACAGTCGAGGAAATTCGCGAGGCGCTGCTGCATTGCGCGGTGTATGCCGGGGTGCCGGCGGCGATCGATGCGTTTCGCGCGGCGCAGGAAGTGATCGACAGCTATCAGGCAAGTACCGCGGATTAAACGGCAAAACGCCAGAGGCTCATGGAGATCCCCTGGCGCCCGTCAAGTCGACCTGCCTCAACCAACCGGCCGCAGGCCCTGGCTCATCCCGAACAGAAACAGTAAAAGATCATGATCCGGCTGAGCCTGCGCCTGGTCAGCCTTCACCACACGAGGCAACGGGCACTGCCCACCCTCCCCGGCCTTGCTGAACACCATGGGCCGCGGCTGCTCCCAGGCTGCCGCCGCAGCGGTGGTCACCGCCAACGCCGCAACCATGAACAAAGCTCGAGCTATTTCTAGTTTCATTGCTCTAAACCTTTGACAGCGCTGCCAAACGCCATTTGGTAAAAGTAGAGCAAGGTCTGCCACTCCGCCTCGTTGAACGACGAGTGGCGGCGCAATTGACGCAGGTCGTTGTACGCCGCTCGCTGGCAACTGATCCGTCGCCGACATTTCTCCAGATCCAGCAACGCGACTTCCACCCGCGCCTGCTCTCCCTCGCCAAGCACCTTGACGAACACATGCTTGCCGTACAGGCAGCCATGCTGCCAATGCCCCAGGTGCATGCGCGCCAGGTTGTCGGCCAGATCCTTGAGCATGCGCTCGTGCACCGCCTGCGGATAATGCTCGCGAGCTCCCGAGACATGCCAGGCATCGAGATCGACAAAGCCATCGAGTGCCTCGCTGACCAGCAACGCACGCCACTGGTGATCGGCGTCACGCTCGGCACCGGCATAGACGATACGCGGCACCCGCACGCCCAACTGCTCGAAACTGTGCAATGCGTCGAGTTCGCGCAACACCGTGGGGCGCCCGAAAGGATGCAGCAGGCTGCGGTAGATATGCCCGACCTGGCGTTTGGCATACAGCATATGGCCATGGTCATCGCTCAGCCGCTGCACACCGCTTTCGCCGCCACGCCGCTGGTTGGGTTCCTCGACCCATTCCCCTTGCTGCTGCCAGTAATAATCGAACTGCCTGGAATGATGCTGGGCTACCGCCATGACTCTTTACCCCTTGCGCAATACGTACACTCGCCACATGGCATAGAACGGCAGAAAGTCGAGACGTTCCTGAATTCTGAAGCCCGCTGAGGAAAACTCTTCTTCCACTGTAGCCGCAGGTAACACAAATCGGTTCTGGTAGCTGTCCTGCGCGGCCTTGGCACTGCGTCGCGCTTCGAGCTTGCGCCGGCGCCAGGCCTTGAAATTGCCATCCACCCACAGCGACAGGATCACGCTGTCGCGGCTAACCCTTTGAAATTCTGAGAGAATTGTCTTGCGATGCGCAGGATCGCCAATGTGATGGAACAAGCGCATGCAGAAAATGCTGTCCACCGAGTTGTCCGGCAGATCAATGGCAAAGGCGGAAGTCTGCAAGGGCCGTACCCGTGCGACGACTTCTGGCGGTTGTGCCGCACAGGCTGTCTCGATCATCGCGGCGGAGTTGTCTGCACCGATGATCACCCGGTTGGCCTTTTCCGCCAGCAGCGGCCAGAAACGCCCTGCGCCACAAGGCAGGTCGAGCACCAGCCCTGGCTCGCCGGCCAAGGCCAGGGCGCGTCGGGCCAGCTGCTCGTCGCGCTGGTGGGAAAGGCGTCGAGCCAGGCCATCCTGGTGCTTGAGGAAGTACTGGCGGGCATGATCCCGATCGTACTTGTCCGAGAATTCGAGTTTGATGGGGCTACGCATTGAGCATCTCCTGACTCCAGTGCGCCCACCTTAGGCAGGTGGGCGTTGGCGTCAGGTCATGCCGATGTGAAAAATCTGTAGGAAAGTTCCGCAGGTGTTACCGGAAGTTAACCCGGATCCAATATCCCGCCACGCCCTTCGCCGTGCTGCGCCGTCGGGTTGCCCTGGCTCAGATCGACCTGGAAACGACAGCCGTGGGGCAGCGTCGCCGTCAGGGTCACGCGCCAGCCCTGGTCGTCGCAGATGCGCTGGACCAGCGACAGGCCCAACCCCAACCCCTCACCGCGACGCTCGTCACCGCGCACGAACGGCCGGAACATCGCCTCGCGCTGTTCTTCGGGAATCCCCACGCCACTGTCTTCCACACTGAAGCCATTGGCCTCCAGGCTGAGGCGGATGTATCCACTGTCGGTGTAGTGGGCGGCATTGCGTAGCAGGTTGCCCATCACCGATTGCAGGAAGGTGGCGTTGTACAGCACCGGGCTGGCACTGACCTGGCCATCGTAGTAAAGCGCCAGGCCTTTCTGCTCGATGGTATCGCGCCATACCCCGATCAAGTCGTCGCCCACCTCGCGCAGGGTCGCCCGCGAAGCGATTGCACCTTCATCGCGCTGGGCCCGGGCAAGCATCAGGAAGGTTTTCACCAACTCACGCATCTCCTCGGTCGCCCGGGCGATACGTTCGACCTGGCTGCGAGCGCGGCTCTCGAGGTTGGGGTTTTCCATCAGCAGCTCGCACGAGGTGGCCAGGACCATCAGCGGCGTACGCAGCTCGTGGCTGACATCGCTGGTGAACAAGCGCTCACGGGTCAAGGCGTCACGCAGGCGCCCCAAGGTATCGTCGAAGGCGACGGCCAACTGGCCGACCTCATCCGCGGCATAATCCGGTGCCAATGGCGGTGCCAATCCCAACAGCTGGTCACGGTGACGGACCTGGCGCGCCAGGCGGATCACCGGCGCCATCACCCGTCGCGCCAGCAACCAGCCGAGAATCACCGCAAGGGCCAGGCTGAGCACGAAGCCGACCACGACAACGGCGAACAACACTCGCTCGCGCTCCTCGAAATCGCTCTGGTCCTGCAACAGCACATAACGTCGGCCGTCGACGATCTCGACCATGGCGTGGTACGAGAGCTGGTCGCGAAACACTTCGTGGAAGCCGGCGTCCAGGTGGCGCAGGTCCTTGGGCAACTCGAAATCGTCTCGCCCGCCACTGAAGTAGAACAACTGGTCGGGGCGCGGCCGGTGGCTCCAGTCGCTGACGCTGTCCATGCGCAGCAGGCGCTGCAGGTCGCCGCCAAGCACCGAAGAAATCAACCGCTCTTCGACCAGGTGCACCGTGGCGACAATGCCAAAGGCAAAGGCCCCGGCCACCAGCGCGCTCATCAGCGCAAAGGCGATGATGATGCGCTGGGCAAGGCTCTGCTTAAACTCCATCGCGGCCCTCGGCGAGGCGATAGCCGACGCCATGGACGGTATGCAACAGCGGTCTGTCGAAGGGTTTGTCGATGACCTGGCGCAACTGGTGGACATGGCTGCGCAGGCTGTCGCTATCCGGGCAGTCGTCGCCCCACAGCGCCTCTTCCAACACCTCGCGACGCAGGACGTGGGGGCTCTTCTGCATCAGCACGGCCAGCAGCTTGAGGCCGACGGGGTTGAGCTTGAGCAGGCGGCCCTGGCGGGTCACCTCCAGGGTGTCGAGGTCGTAGCTCAGGTCGGCGACCTGCAACGAGCGCCGGCCGCCCCCTTGCGCACGCCGCAGTACCGCCTCGATACGCGCGGCCAGCTCCGACAGCGCGAACGGCTTGAGCAAGTAGTCGTCGGCCCCTGAGCGGAAGCCTTGCAGGCGGTCGTCCAGCTGGTCGCGGGCGGTAAGCATGATCACCGGCGTATCGCGGCGGGCATCCTCGCGCAGGCGCTTGCACAGCGTGTAGCCGTCGATGCCCGGCAACATGATGTCGAGCACGATCAGGTCGTAGTGTTCGGTCGCGGCCAGGTGCAGGCCGGACAGGCCATCCTGGGCACAATCGACGGTGTAACCCTTCATGCCGAGGTAGTCGGCCAGGTTGGCCAGAATATCGCGGTTGTCTTCAACCAAAAGAATGCGCATCGAGATCTCCTGTGCGGCGCTTCGCCGGGCGCGGCAGGCGCAGCTTACGGCCATTTGCCCGCATGGTGCCATGCCCTGGGTCGAAATCACCGGACTTGACAGTTTTTTCACCGATCATTCACGAACACAGGATAGCGGCCCAACGACAATGCCCCGTCTCTTACACCTTCTGGAGTCACCATGCAGGCTAGCGTCCCCCCTCGCCCGATCAATTTATGGCTGTACCTGGGCATCCCCTTCATCACTGTCGTGACCCTGGTCCTGCTGGAATGGACCTCGCTGGACATGGACCTGGCCAACCTGTTCTACGACCCGGCCGCCGGCGGGTTCATCGGCCGCCATAGCTATGTGCTGGAAAACATCCTGCATGACCGCGTCAAGCAGGGTGTGATCCTGTTCGGTCTACTGGCAGTGGCCGGATTCGCCCTGAGCTTCTTCTGGAGCCGGCTGCTGGGCTGGCGCCGCGAGCTGGGTTGCCTGGTACTGGCGCTAGCGCTGTCGACGGCCTTCGTCACGCCGCTGAAGAAGGTGACCCAGGTGCAATGCCCGTGGAGCCTGACGCAGTTCGGTGGCAAGGAGACCTACAGCAAGTTGCTCGAAGCCCGCCCGGCTACCGACAAGCCTGGCCTGTGCTGGCCCGGTGGGCATGCGGCGACCGGGTTCTGCCTGTTCGGCCTGTTCTTCATGCTGCGTGACCGCAAGCCACGCCTGGCCCGGGTCGCGCTGGCAGTGGCCTTCGTCGCCGGCTCGGTGCTGTCGATCGGGCGGATGATGCAGGGCGCGCACTTCCTGTCGCACAACATATGGACCGCGGTGTTCTGCTGGCTGATCGGGCTGGGGTCGTACTATCTGATTCTGTATCGACACGCGACGGCCAAGCTACCGGCCGTCGAGCGCAGCGCAGCCTGATCCCTGGCAGGGACAGGAAAACGAAGAAGCCCCGGTTCTCACGAACCGGGGCTTCTTCTTGGTACCGGGGGTAAGGCTGGCTTACATCATGCCGCCCATGCCACCCATGCCGCCCATGTCAGGCATGCCAGCAGCTGGCTTGTCTTCCGGCAGGTCGGCAACCATGGCTTCGGTGGTGATCATCAGACCGCCGATCGAAGCTGCGGCTTGCAGGGCCGAACGGGTGACCTTGGCTGGGTCCAGGATGCCCATCTCGATCATGTCGCCGTACTCGCCGGTAGCGGCGTTGTAACCGAAGTTACCCGAACCTTGCTTGACCTTGTCAGCGACAACGCTTGGCTCGTCGCCGGCGTTGGCAGTGATCTGGCGCAGCGGCGCTTCGACAGCGCGACGCAGCAGGGCGATACCGACGTTCTGGTCTTCGTTGTCGCCTTTGAGGTCAACGATGGCAGCCAGGGCGCGAACCAGGGCAACACCACCGCCAGGCACCACGCCTTCTTCAACGGCTGCACGGGTAGCGTGCAGGGCGTCTTCGACGCGGGCTTTCTTCTCTTTCATCTCGACTTCGGTGCCTGCACCGACCTTGATCACGGCAACACCGCCAGCCAGCTTGGCCAGGCGCTCTTGCAGCTTCTCACGGTCGTAGTCCGAAGTGGTGTCGGCAACCTGGGCGCGGATCTGGGTGACGCGAGCCTGGATGTCGGACTCTTCGCCAGCACCGTCGATGATGGTGGTGTTTTCCTTGGACAGGATGACGCGCTTGGCGTTACCCAGGTGCTCCAGGGTGGCGGTTTCCAGGGACAGGCCGATCTCTTCGGAGATCACGGTGCCGCCGGTCAGGACAGCGATGTCCTGCAGCATGGCCTTGCGGCGATCGCCGAAGCCTGGCGCCTTGACCGCGGCGACCTTGACGATGCCGCGCATGTTGTTGACCACCAGGGTAGCCAGGGCTTCGCCTTCGACGTCCTCGGCAACGATCAGCAGCGGACGGCCGGCCTTGGCGACGGCTTCCAGAACTGGCAGCAGCTCACGGATGTTGGAGATCTTCTTGTCGACCAGCAGCAGCAGGGCGCCTTCCAGCTCGGCAACCATGGTGTCCGGCTTGTTGACGAAGTACGGCGACAGGTAGCCGCGGTCGAACTGCATGCCTTCAACGACGGACAGTTCGTTTTCCAGGCCCGAGCCTTCTTCAACGGTGATCACGCCTTCCTTGCCGACTTTTTCCATGGCTTCGGCGATGATTTCACCGATGGAGTTGTCGGAGTTGGCGGAGATGGTGCCTACCTGGGCGATGGCCTTGGAGTCGGCGCATGGCTTGGACAGGTTCTTCAGCTCGGCGACGACGGCGGCGGTGGCCTTGTCGATACCGCGCTTCAGGTCCATCGGGTTCATGCCGGCAGCGACGGCTTTCAGGCCTTCGTTGACGATGGCCTGGGCCAGAACGGTAGCGGTGGTGGTGCCGTCACCGGCAGCGTCGTTGGCCTTGGAAGCGACTTCCTTGACCAACTGGGCGCCCATGTTCTCGAAAGCGTCTTTCAGCTCGATTTCTTTGGCGACGGAAACGCCGTCCTTGGTGATGGTCGGCGCGCCGAAGCTCTTGGCCAGGACCACGTTGCGGCCTTTCGGGCCGAGGGTCGCTTTTACCGCGTCAGCCAGAACGTTGACACCAACCAGCATTTTCTTACGGGCGGAATCGCCGAATTTTACGTCTTTAGCAGCCATGATCGTTTAATCCTTGGAATTCTTTGGAGTAACGGGAAGTCGGGGAAATCAGCCTTCGATAACGGCCAGGATTTCGTTCTCGGCCATGACCAGCAGGTCTTCGCCGTCGACTTTCACGGTGTTGCTGCCCGAGTAAGGGCCGAAAACCACTTTGTCACCCACTTTCACGGCCAGCGCACGTACTTCGCCGTTGTCCAGGATACGACCGGTACCGACGGCAACGACTTCACCGCGGTTTGGTTTTTCAGCGGCCGAACCCGGCAGGACGATACCGCCAGCGGTTTTCGATTCTTCTTCGCTGCGACGGATAACGACGCGGTCATGCAGAGGACGAAGCTTCATTGTCGATCTCTCCCAAATTGTGGTTTTCATCGGCCGGTGTCAGCACCGGCGGGTTGATTCGATCCGGCGTTGCCGGGGGTGGCCCGCAATGGGCGAACCACCTGTGTCATGTCTGGTGTCGCCACCAGAAACCTTGCGGTGACCACATACATGAGGCCGGGATATTCGATTACAAGGCTTGCTACAGAAAAATTTTCATAAGGCGTGAGAGTCATCGTGGGAACGGGCTTGCCCTGCGATCAAGGCGACAGGCCCCATCGCGGGGCAAGCCCGCTCCCACGCATAAACACGTCTTACTTGTCGCGACGCTCGTACTCGCCCTCGATCACGTTCGGGCGGTGCCCGGCGTCACGCGGCTGGGCCTGGAACGGATCATCCTGGAACGCCCGCTGACGCAGGGCCTGCTCTTCGGCGCGGCGGCGCAGGCGGCCGGCCACCAGGCGGCGGGTGAACGGCAGCAGGCACAGCAGGCCCAGCACGTCACTGATGAACCCCGGCAGCAGCAGCAGGCCACCACCGACGGTGAGCATCAAGCCCTGGAACATGTCCTCGGCCGGCAGTTCGCCGCGCTGCAGGCTCTCCCGGGCACGCAGGGCGGTGGCAAGGCCCGCCACGCGCATCACCAGCACACCCAGGGCAGAACCGGCGATGATCAGCAGCAGCGCCGGAAAGAAACCGATGGCCGCGCTGACCTTGACGAAGACGAACAGCTCCAGCACGGGGAAAAGCAGAAACAACAATAGAAAAGCACGCATCAAGGGTTCCTCGACGGAAGAGAATCTTCCTGTAAGACCATCAGATGGATGCCTCTACGCCGGTTTTCAACCCTCGACGCTTTCCACAACCGGCCACTGGTCAGCGCGAGCCAGTAATACCAAGGCTTCGCGGACTTGTGTCGGCGTATTGCAAATGCTCGGGAAAGCCAGCCAGTACACCCCCTGGCCAATACGCAGGTGCATGCCTTCGCTGTCGATGCCGACCAGCTCGGCGGGCGCGCCGCGCGGCAGCCCGGTCAGCTCGACGTAGTGGGCGATGGCGTTGGCATGGTCGCTGTTCATGTGCTCGATCATGCTGGTCTCGGCCTTGCCCGCAAAGGGGTTGGCCAGCGTGACCTGGTCGAGCCAGTGGATCGCGCCAAAGCCGCCGATGTAGCGGTGGCGTACCGGTTCGAGTACCCAGAAGTCGAAATCGTGGGCCTTGTGGTAGTTGGCCGACTCGGGGAAGTACCGGTAGTAACGGCTCGCGGCGGCTTCGATGGCCGCTTCGTCGGTAAGCTTGCGGGCCTCGGCCATTACCGTCAGCCGCCCCACCGCCTGGACATCCTCGGCCTCGCGCTCGCCAACCAGCATCGAGCACTTGGGATCCTTCTGCAGGTTATGGGTGTGCTGGGCGATGCGACTGATGAGGATCAGCGGATGGCCATCGGCGTCGAGGCAATACGGCACCACCGAACCGAAGGGGAAACCGGGCATCGATTTGGAATGGGTGGAGAGGACGCCGCGGTACTCCTTGAGCAGCAGTTCCCGGGCGGGGCGAAGGGCGTTGGTACTCACTGTAGGGCTCCTGGCGGCGGACTGGATGGGTGACAAGATAAGCATTATCACCCGCCACTGCCACCAAGTCCGCTGCGGCAGGCTTACCAGGTAACGCCGAACCCGGCGGTATAGCGGGTCTTGTCCAGGTCGCTGTCGCGGGTGCCCTTGATCAGGTCCTTCTCCGCCTTGAGGTTGAGTGAGGCCCACTCGGTCACCTTGTAGCGCAGGCCCATCTCGGCATCCAGCGAGTAGTCGGCCACGCCGCCCAGTGGCTTGCCGAATTCGCCATTGGTGAAGAACTCGACCTTCTTGCCAATCAGGTAACGGTTGTAGTCCCACTTCACCGCGGCGGAATAGAAGTTGTCCTTGCCACCGTCGCGGTATTCGAAGTCGGTGCGGTTGATCAGCGAACCCAGCGAGAACGCTCCGAGCTCGTCATCCCAGAACTGGTAGCCCGGGCCGGTACCGACGGTACGCTGACGGGCCAGATCCTCGATATGGTCACGCTTGTATTCCAGACGCCCCTGCCAGAACCATTTTTCGGTGATGAAGCGGTCCAGCGCGTACTCGGCGCTCCAGTTGTTGGTGGTGGTGACGTCGTCCTTGGTCTCGCGGTTGTATTCGCCCTCGGCGTTGTGTCGCCAGCGGCCATGGCGGGCGGTGGTCTTGAAGCTGACGTCATAGTCGTCGGTGTTGTTCTCGGCGCGCTTGTAGTCCATCGCCACATCGACGTTGCCCTTCCACAGGAAATCCTCGAGCACCGGACGCGGCTTCATGATCTGCTCGATGCTGGCCAGCTCGACGGTCTTCGGCGCCTCGCCGTTGGCCAGGGTCACCTTGCCGGGTTCGGCGGCCTTCAGCGCCTTGGCTTTCTCG
The DNA here is from genome assembly GCF_057809275.1 of Pseudomonas sp. FG36. Lineage (NCBI taxonomy): Bacteria > Pseudomonadati > Pseudomonadota > Gammaproteobacteria > Pseudomonadales > Pseudomonadaceae > Pseudomonas > Pseudomonas sp. FG36. The sequence goes on along the minus strand of NZ_JBMDJQ010000013.1, from coordinate 116,521 downwards.
CCGCTGTAGGCATCTTGCTTGACCAGCAGTTCCTGATCGCTTTCCAGCGTCTGCACCTGCTTCCAGTCGAGGGCGATCGAACCGCCATAGGGGGTCTCCAGCAGCAGCTTGCCGCCGTCGAAGACCTTGATCTTGCCGCTCAGGCGGTCACCGTTCTTCATCCACACGGTGTCGGCGAGCACGGGCGTGCAAAGGGACGCAGCGATGAGGCACAGCAGGGTTCTAGAAGACATAAGCGCAATATGGGTTCGATTCGACGAAAAAGCCGGGCATTATCCAGATACCGACAACCTGAGCAAGGACAGACACAGCCCATGCCGATGAGTTCCACTCGCATTTGCCGCAACCTTCTGTCCGGTTTCATCTGCGGCACAGGGATCCTCTAATGTCCGCCCTCGATCCGCCCGCTGCGCAGGATGCACAAGCCCGACGAATGGCACTGTATTCCGTCCTCGGCCAGGTACCGCCGGGGAAGGTCGTCAGCTACGGACAACTCGCCGAGCTTGCAGGCCTTGGCCGCGCGGCGCGGTGGGTCGGGCGCACGCTTTCGCAGCTACCCCAGGACACCCGCCTGCCCTGGCACCGGGTACTGGGCGCGGGTGGCAGGCTGAGCTTGGCCCTGGGCACGCCGTCGGGCGACGAACAACGCGCCCGGCTGCGCGCAGAAGGCGTGAATGTGGCCAATAATCGTGTGGATATGGCGCGCCATGGCTGGCGTCCGATGGAGCACAGCGGTTAGAGTGCGCGCTTTGTTTTCGCAAACCTTGAGGCAGATGTTGGCCCATGCCCCGTAAAACCTGGCGCGCTGCGCTCGCTGCCTATGCCAGCCCGTCAACTCTGGTGCTTTTGCTGCTCGGATTCGCCGCCGGCCTGCCGTACATGCTGGTGTTCTCGACGCTGTCGGTGTGGCTGCGCGAAGCCGGCGTGGCTCGCGAGACCATCGGCTATGCCAGCCTGATCGGCCTCGCCTACGCGTTCAAATGGGTCTGGTCGCCGCTGCTCGACCAGTGGCGCCTGCCGCTGCTCGGCGGCATGGGCCGGCGCCGTTCCTGGCTGCTGCTGTCGCAGCTGCTGGTAGTGCTCGGGCTGGTCGGCATGGGCTTCTGCGACCCGCAGAAACACCTGTCGTGGCTGGTCGCCCTGGCGGTACTGGTGGCCTTCGCCTCGGCGACCCAGGACATCGCCGTCGACGCCTACCGCCTGGAAATCGCCGATGACCAGCGCCAGGCTGCCCTGGCTGCCAGCTACATGGCCGGCTACCGGGTCGCCGCCCTGCTTGCCACCGCCGGTGCGCTGTTCTTCGCCGAGTGGTTTGGCTCCACCGGTTTCAGCTACCTGCACGAAGCCTGGACCGGCACCTACGTACTGTTCGGCGTGCTGATGCTGCCTGCGGTGTTCACCACCCTGGTGATGCGTGAGCCACCGGTACCACTGCGCACCCAGCTGTCGGCCGCGCGCTATGGCTTGATGCACCAGCTGGCGTCGGTGTTCGTGCTGATCATCCTGCTGGTCTCGGTGCCGGCCAGTTTCACCCAGATGTTCAACACCGACTGGGGCAGCGTCGCGTTCGGCGACGCGACCATGCTCGACCTGCTGCTCGAAGACCGCGCCTTCCTGCGCCTGATCCTCTATGTGCTGCTGACCTGGGCGTGCCTGTCGTCCCTCGGTCGTCGCGGCCTGGCGCCGGTGCTCACGCCGGTCAACGACTTCATCGTGCGCTATCGCTGGCAGGCCCTGCTGCTGCTCGGGCTGATCGCCACCTACCGCATGTCCGATACGGTGATGGGCGTGATGGCCAACGTGTTCTACATCGACATGGGCTTCACCAAGGACCAGATCGCCAGCGTCAGCAAGATCTTCGGCCTGATCATGACCCTGGTCGGCGCCGGCGCCGGCGGCTTGCTGATCGTGCGCTTCGGCATCCTGCCGATCCTGTTCATCGGCGGCGCGGCCTCGGCAGCCACCAACATCCTGTTCCTGATGCTCGCCGACATGGGCCCGAACCTGGAAATGCTGGTGGTCACCATCTCGCTGGACAACTTCAGTTCGGGGCTTGCCACCTCGGCCTTCGTCGCCTACCTGTCGAGCCTGACCAACCTGAAGTTCTCGGCCACCCAGTACGCCCTGCTCAGCTCGATCATGCTGTTGCTGCCACGCCTGATCGGCGGCTATTCCGGGGTCATGGTGGAGAAGTTCGGCTATCACGACTTCTTCTTGGTCACCGCGCTGCTGGGCGTGCCGACGCTGGTGCTGATCGCGCTGCACTGGCGCCAGGAAGTCGGTCGGGGAAAGCCGGCGCCGGTGGAGAGCCCGGCGGCTGAACAACACTAGGTCATCATCGGCCTTATCGCGGGGCAAGTCGGATCGGCGCATCGCCGCTCCGACTTGCCCCGCAATGTTTCTACTGCGTCACAGCGCCTTCCCCGGAGCACCCGCCCACGACGAACCACAACGGCCACAGCGCCAACGCACCCGCCAGGCCGGCGGCCAGGGCAAAATGCATCAGGCTGGCACCGGCACCCAGCATCGCCAACACCGCACCGCCCAGGCCCAGCAAGGCGATGGTGATCATCCCCAGCATCGCCGACACCAGGCCCTTGCTCTGCTCGCTGGAGAACAGCGTCATGCGGTACAGCACCGCGTTGGCCACGCCGAGGCCCAGCGCGTACAGCGACATGCCGGCCACCACACTGGTCACCGTCGGCCAGAGCCAGGTGGCCACGGCCATCAGCGACAAGCCCGCCAGGTAAGGCCACAGGGCGCCACGTACCAAGGTCGGCAGCGCGTAGCGATCGGCGATGCGGTTGATGATCAGGTTGCCCAGGATCAGCCCGCCGAACACCGGCAATTGCCACAACGCGTATTCCATAGTGCTCAGGCCTTCATCATGGATCAGCAGCACAGGTGACAGGCCGATCCAGCCGATAAGGGGCAACCCCACCAGCCCCAGCGCCGCGCTACCGGCCACGAAACGACGGTTGCCCAGCAACTGCCCGTAGCCCGCCAGCAATGGCAGCAGGTGAATGGGCGTGAACGGCAGGCGCGAACCGTCGCGGCGCTCGACGCCCAGGGTTTCCGGCATCAGCCGGTAGAGCAGCAGCCAACACAGCACCGCGCCCGCGGCGAAGGCCACGAACAGCCAGCGCCAGTCCAGCCACTGCAGCATCAGGGTGCCTACCAGTGGGCCAAGCAACGGCGACAGCAGCGCGATGTTGGCCAGCAGCGCCATCATGCGCACCGCGTCAGCTTCGCTGAATGCCTCGTTGAGCGCCGGGTAGCTGACCGTGACCACGAAGCCCAGGCCGATGCCCTGCAACAGCCGCAGCAGGTTGAACACACCGATATCCTGGGCCCAGAAGGTCGCCAGGCACGCCAGCCCGAAGAGCACACAGCCCCCCAGCAACAGCGGGCGCCGGCCATAGCGGTCGGCCAACGGGCCGATCAGCCATTGCAGCAGCACGCCACCCAGCAGGTAGAGGTTGAGGGCATGGGGAATGTATTCGGGGCTGGCCTGAAGATCGCCGACCACGACCGGCATGGCGGGCATGACCGCGTCGCTGGCCAGGTAGGTCAACAGTTCGAACAGCGCCAGGGTCAGGCCAAACAGCAAGGCGCGCAGAGGGGTGATGTACAGCAATGGTTTCATGATCGGTATCGGGTGGAAACAGATGGGGGTCAGGCTGTATGCCAGAAATCATCTGCTGCGGCTGTGAACAAGTGTAAGGCCCTGCAAAGCAGCGCGGGGCAAGCCCGCTCCCACAAGCGCGCTGGCGGCCTTGTGGGAGCGGGCTTGCCCCGCGATGGGAGGTGTGACGCAGTGTTACTGTACCGCCGCTTCCTGCACCACGCGAATCACTCGCTGCGGAAACGGAATATCGATCCCTTCGGCCTTGAGCCGGTCGCGGGCATGCTCGTTGAGCATGAACATCACGTCCCAGTAGTCGGCGGTCTTGGTCCATATGCGCAGCGACACGGTGATCGAGCTGTCTCCCAGGGTCGAAATCACCGCCTGCGGCGCCGGATCCTGCAGTACACGCGGATCCTGGGCCAGCTCCAGCAGTACATTGCGCGCCTTCTGCAGGTCGGCGTCGTAGTCCACGCCCACGTCGAACACCACCTTGCGGGTCGGCTGGCGGTTGGTGTTGGTGATGATGCCGTTGGACAGGCTGCCGTTAGGCATGATCACGGTCTTGTTGTCGCCGGTGCGCAGCACGGTGTGGAAGATCTGGATGCTGTCCACGGTGCCACTGACACCCTGGGCCTCGATCCAGTCACCAATACGGAACGGGCGGAACATCAGGATCAGCACACCGCCGGCGAAGTTCGCCAGACTGCCTTGCAAGGCCAGGCCGATGGCCAGGCCGGCGGCACCGATGGCGGCGACGAACGAGGTGGTCTCGATACCGATCATCGACGCCACGCTGACCATCAGCAGCACCTTCAGCACGATGTTGGCCAGGGTGCTGATGAAGCCCTGCAGCGCGGCGTCGGCACGCAGGCCCACCAGCTTGCCAAGACGGGCACTGAGCTTGTTGATGATCCACCAGCCGATGGCCAGTGTCAGCAGCGCCAGCAACAGGCGGCTGCCGTACTCCATGATCAAGGGAACCCAGGTCTGCGATTGGCGAACCAGCTGATCGACTTCAGCGTTCAAATCCATGTTTATCTCCTGATGCCGAACGGCAAGTACACAGTGAAGCGGGCAGCGCAAAGCCAGCGGCCCGGACCCCGATGGACATCAATGCGCCATCAAGGTTCCGGGCCGCCGTGCGATCAGTCGCGGAAGTTGTTGAACTGCAGCGGCATGTCGAATTCCTTGGTGCGCAGCAAGGCAATGGCCTCCTGCAGGTCGTCGCGCTTCTTGCCGGTGACGCGAACCTGCTCGCCCTGGATGGCCGCCTGGACCTTGAGCTTGCCGTCCTTGATGGTGGCGACGATCTTCTTGGCCAGGTCCTTGTCGATGCCTTCGCGGAACTTGGCTTCCTGCTTCTTCTCCTTGCCCGAAGCGTAGGGATCCTTGGTTTCCAGGCATTTGACGTCGATCTTGCGCTTGACCAGCGCCAGGCGCAGGATTTCCAGCATGGCCTTGAGCTGGAAATCCTCCTCGGCGGTCAGCAGCACGGTCTGCTCCTTGTCCTTGAACTCGAAGGTGCCCTTGCCCTTCAAGTCGTAGCGACGGTCCAGGTCCTTGATGGCGTTGTCGACAGCATTCTGCACTTCGTGCTTGTCCAGTTCCGATACCACGTCGAACGAAGGCATGGATGATCTCCAGAAAAAAAAGCGCGCTCGGCCTGAAGATGGAGCGCGTCGGGTTTGATGGTTAAAATGCGGACTCATTATAACGGGTTGCGAAACGCAGATGAGCAGCACCTGGCATATTCTCGGCGCCGGCAGCCTCGGCAGCCTCTGGGCCTGCCGCCTGGCCCGCGCCGGCAAGGCAGTCCGCCTGATCCTGCGCGACCAGCAGCGCCTGGCCGCCTATGAACGCAAGGGCGGGCTGACCCTGGTGGAGCAGGATGCCCAGCACCACTATGCGATCCCCGCGGAGAGCTTCGACGCGCCCGGCCCGATCCATCGCCTGCTGGTCGCCTGCAAGGCCTACGACGCCGCGCCTGCCGTGGCGCGCCTGGCTCCCAGGCTGGCCCATGGCGCCGAGCTGATACTGCTGCAGAACGGCCTGGGCAGCCAGGACGAGGTTGCCGAGCAGGTGCCCCACGCCCGCTGCATCTTCGCCTCCAGCACCGAGGGTGCGTTCCGCGAAGCGGACTGGCAGGTTCGCTTTGCCGGCCACGGCTTCAACTGGCTGGGTGATCCGGCCAGCCCCGGCATGCCATCCTGGTTCGACGACCTGCACGACGCCGGCATACCGGCCCAGTGGGCGCTCGACATCCCTGCTCGCCTGTGGCGCAAACTGGCGCTCAACTGTGCGATCAACCCGCTGACGGTACTGCACGACTGCCAGAATGGCGGCCTGCTCGGGCACCTGACCGAAGTCGACCCGCTGTGCGACGAACTGGTCAACCTGCTGCACCGTTGCGGCCAGCCCGAAGCGGCCAGCGACCTGCACGAGGAAGTTCAGCGGGTGATCCTGGCCACCGCGGCCAACTACTCTTCCATGTACCAGGATGTCCGCCATGGCCGGCGCACCGAGGTCCACTACCTGCTCGGCCACGCCTGTCGTGCCGCCGGCCGACACGGCCTGGCAGTGCCGCAACTGGAACACCTGCACCGGCGCCTGGTCGATAACCTGCAGGCGCGTGGCCTGCGCAGCGACTGATCCTGCCCATTCATCGGAAACGGACACCCTCAGACCCATGACCCTGCGTCAACGCCTGGAAAACCTCCCGGTCGGGCAGAAGCTGCTGGCGGCCTTGCTGGTGCTGCTGGTGACCATCCTGCTGGTGGCCAACCTCGCCTTCATCAGCGCCGCTTACTGGATCACCCAGGAGAGCATGGCGCCCCAGGCCCTGCAGACCATCGGCAAGCTGGTGTCCAACCCGCAGCTGTCCTCGCGGGCCGGCGACTCGCCGGAAGCCGCCACGGCGCTACTGAAGGAACTCGACAGCTACTCGCCATTGCGCGCGGCGGCCATCTACGGCGGCGACGGGCGCCTGCTGGCGCAACTGCAACATGGCGAGCCGCTGAGCCTGCCCAAGCGCTACCGCAATATCGATGGCTGGCGCCTGATGGAATTTCGCAGTACCCAGCTGATCCGCCTGCCACGCAACGCCGCGCCCCCCGCACACCTGCTGCTGGTGGCCAGCAGTGAACTGCCCACGGCGTTCTACACCGGCACCCTCTCCGCCAGCCTGGCGATCCTGGTGTTCAGTGTGCTGCTGTGGCTGCTCATCGCCCGGCAGATCAAGCGCCTGATCACCCTGCCGATCAATCGCCTCGAAGAGCTGACCCGCCAGGTTACCCGCGAGGAAAGCTATGCCCTGCGCGCCCAGCGTGGCAACGACGATGAAATCGGCGGCCTGGCCGAGGCGTTCAACACCATGCTGTCGCGCATCGAAGCCCGCGAACAGCAGCTCAAGCGCACCCGTGACGAGTTCCAGGATGCCTACGACCAGGCACAGGGCCTGGCCGAGGAAACCCGCCATACCAACCGCAAGCTGGAACTGGAAGTCCAGGTGCGCAGCAAGATCGAGAAAAAGCTCACCGGTTTCCAGAACTACCTCAACAGCATCATCGACTCGATGCCATCGGCGCTCATCGCCCTCGACGAACAGCTCTACGTCACCCAGTGGAACCACGAGGCCACGGTGCTCTCCGGGACCCCGCTGGACGAAGCGCTGAACCAGCCGATCTTCCTTGCCTTCGAGCCGCTCAAGCCGTTCCTGCCGCAGCTCAAGGAAAGCGTGGAGAAGCACCGGGTCGCCAAGATCGAGCGCGTCACCTGGCCCAAGGGCGAAGACCTGCGCCACTACGCGCTGACCTTCTACCCGCTGATGGGCGGTGGCGGACGCGGGGTGGTGATCCGTATCGACGACATCACCCAGCGCCTGTCGCTGGAAGAAATGATGGTGCAGTCCGAGAAGATGCTCTCGGTCGGCGGTCTGGCCGCCGGCATGGCGCACGAAATCAACAACCCGCTGGGCGCGATTCTGCACAACGTGCAGAACATCCGCCGCCGCCTGTCGCCGGACTTGCCGCGCAACCAGGAGCAGGCCAGCGAGCTGGGCATCGACCTGCCGGCCGTCAATCGCTACCTGGACAGCCGCGAGGTGCCACAGTTGCTCGACGGCATCCAGCAAGCCGGCGCACGGGCCGCCAAGATCGTCACCCACATGCTCAGCTTCAGCCGCCGCAGCAACCGTCAGCTCGCCCCTTGCGACCTGCCGGCGTTGATCGACCAGGCGGTGGAAATTGCCGGCAACGACTTCGACCTGGCCATCGGCTTCGACTTCAAGGGCCAGGCCATCGTCCGCCAGTTCGACCCACAGCTGGGGCCGGTGCCCTGCACCGCCAACGAACTGGAGCAGGTGCTGCTGAACCTGCTGAAGAACGCCGCCCAGGCCATCCACCAGCGCCCGCAACCCAGCGAGCCCGGGCGTATCACCTTGCGCACCCGGCTCAATCCGCCCTGGGCGGAAATCCAGGTCGAGGACAACGGCGTCGGCATGCCCGAGACGGTGCGCAAGCGCACCTTCGAGCCGTTCTTCACCACCAAGGAGATCGGCCAGGGCACCGGCCTGGGCCTGTCGGTGTCGTACTTCATCATCACCAACAACCACAAGGGTCAGATGGAGGTACAGTCCACCCCGGGCCAGGGCACCTGCTTCACCCTGCGCCTGCCCCTGAACCAGGCCCAACCGGCCCCCCTGAACACGGAGACATGACATGGGCTATCGCCTGTCGAAGATCTATACACGCACCGGCGACAAAGGTGAAACCGGCCTGGGCGATGGGCGCCGGGTGCCCAAGGACCACCCGCGCGTCGAGGCGATCGGCGAGGTCGACAGCCTCAACAGCCAGCTCGGCGTGTTGCTGGCGGGTCTGGCCGAGGCAGGGTTGGGCGAGCTGATCGAGGTGCTGGCGCCTTGTCAGCATCGGCTGTTCGACCTGGGAGGCGAGTTGGCGATGCCCACTTACCAGGCGCTGAACAGCGTTGAAGTGGAGCGCCTGGAGGCCGCGATAGACCGCTGGAACGACGAGTTGGGGCCGCTGAAGAACTTCATCCTGCCCGGAGGCTCGATGCTGGTGGCCCAGGCCCATGTATGTCGCAGCGCGGCACGCGCGGCTGAGCGACGCTGCCAGCAGTTGAACACGCTGGAGCCGCTGGAGGGAGTGGGGCTGGCCTACATCAACCGACTGTCGGACCTGCTGTTTGTTGCAGCGCGGATCATTGGGCGACGCCAGGGTGTCGACGAAGTGCTGTGGCAGGCGGCCGAGAAGCCCGTCTGAAAGCATCGCGGGGCAAGTCGCAGCGGCGCTGCGGCGACCCGACTTGCCCCGCGATTGGCGGATGACTCAAGCCTCAGGCCAGAACGCCCTGATTCCGGCAACACCCTGGGCACCAACCTCCCAGGCCCGCTCCCGCTCACCCGGCCCGACCCCACCCAGCAGAAACACCGGATGGCTGATCCCGGCGATCAAGCGCTGTGCCTCATCCCAACCCAACGGCTCAGCCTCGGGATGAGTCTGGGTCGCCTGCACCGGCGACAGGGTGACGAAGTCCACCCCCATCTGCTCGGCCAATGCCAGCTCTTCGGCACTGTGGCAGGACGCCGCCAGCCAGCGCTCCTTCGGGAATGGCCGGCCCTTGGCCGCGTACTTGCGCAACTGCGCGGCGGTCAGGTGCCAGCCGGCCGACGGGAAGTCGCCGAGCCATTCCAGCGGCCCCTTGAGCATCAGTTGCGCCTTGCCTGCGCACAGGCCAACCGCGTCGACCGCCACATCGCGGTACTTCGGGTCGTACATGTCCGGTGCCCGTAGCTGGATCAGCCTGATACCGCTGGCCACGGCCTTCTGGATACCCTTGAGCAACTCGGGCACTTCCAGACCGTCCGGGGTGATCAGGTACTGATCGGGCAAACGCGCGGCGGCGACGATCGGCTTGTTGGCCTCGGGGAACGCGTACTGCCCCAGGTCACGCGGAGCCACCCACGCCAAAGGCTGCCCTTCTGCCCCATGTGGCTCACCGGTAAAGCCATCCACCTCGCGCACATCGAGCAACACCTGCTTGTCCGGGTAATCGTGGCTGACCTTGATCAGCGGGCGCGAACCCGTGACCTCGATACCCAGCTCCTCACGCAGCTCACGGGCCAGCGCCGCTTCGACGCCCTCCCCCGCTTCCACCTTGCCGCCGGGGAACTCCCACAAGCCGCCTTGATGCTGAGTATCCGCACGACGGGCGATCAGGATGCGACCATCGGCACCGCGGATGACCGCGGCCACTACATGAATCCGTTTCACCCTTCACGCTCCGCCAGGCCAGCCTGCTGCCAGGCCTGGAAGGCCGGCCACTGGTAGATGGTTTCGATATAGGCGGCGGCCTCGGCCGGCACCTCGACGCGGTAGGTGCGCAGGCGCACGGCCACCGGGGCGAAGAAGGCATCGGCCAGGGTCGGCCGGCCAAACAGGAACGGGCCGCTATCCTTGGCCACCAGGCGGCACTCGGACCACAGGGCGACGATGCGGTCGATGTCGACCTGCACATCCAGCGGCACGCTTTCCAGCGCCTGGTCGCGGGACAGGTCGAACGGCATGGCGCCGCGCAGGGCGAAGAAGCCGCTGTGCATCTGGGCACAGGCCGAACGGGCCTGGGCACGGGCGGCGATGTCTTCAGGCCACAGGCGGGCCTCAGGGTGGCGTTCGTTGAGGTATTCGGCGATGGCCAGGGAGTCGGCGATCACACCATGCTCGCTCTGGAGCAGCGGCACCTTGGCGGTGGCCGAGAAGGCCAGCAGGCGCTGGCGGGTGTCAGGCTGGTTGAGCTTGACCAGGATTTCTTCGTAGGGGGCGCCAGCCAGCTCAAGAGCCAGGGCGCCGCGTAGCGACCAGGAGGAATACAGCTTGTCGCCGATGATCAGGTGATAGCTCATGGTTCGGCTCCATAGAATTCGGGGTATTGGGGCCGCTTTGCGGCCCCTGTGACATCAGGTGCGGTATTCGGCGTTGATCTTCACGTACTCGTGGGACAGGTCGGTGGTCCAGATGGTTTCGCTGCACTGGCCACGGCCGAGGTCGATGCGGATGGTGATCTCTTCCTGGGCCATTACCGCCGAGCCTTGCGCCTCGGTGTAGCTCGGGCTGCGCCCGCCTTTGCTGGCGATGCACACGCTGTCCAGATACACGTCGATCAGGCTGACATCCAGCTCGGGCACGCCGGCGCGACCGACAGCTGCGAGAATGCGGCCCCAGTTGGGGTCGGAGGCGAACAGCGCGGTCTTGATCAACGGCGAGTGAGCCACGGCATAGCCGACGTCCAGGCACTCCTGGTGGTTGCCACCACCGTTGACCTGCACGGTGACGAACTTGGTGGCGCCTTCGCCGTCACGGACGATGGCCTGCGCTACCTCCATGCACACTTCGAACACCGCTTGCTTCAGTGCTTCGAACAACGCGCCGCTGGCCTCGGTCACTTCCGGCACATCGGCCTTGCCGGTGGCGATCAGCATGCAGCAGTCGTTGGTCGAGGTGTCGCCGTCGATGGTGATGCGGTTGAACGACTTGTTGGCGCCGTCGAGCATCAGGTCCTTCAACACCGCCGGGGCGACCTTGGCGTCGGTAGCGATGTAGCCGAGCATGGTGGCCATGTTCGGGCGGATCATCCCCGCGCCCTTGCTGATACCGGTGACGGTGATGGTCTTGCCGTCGAACTGGAACTGGCGGCTGGCGCCCTTGGGCAGGGTGTCGGTGGTCATGATGCCGGTGGCGGCTTCGGCCCAGTTGTTTTCCGACAGGTTATCCAGGGCGGCCTGCAGCGCGCCTTCGATCTTCTCGACCGGCAGCGGCTCGCCGATCACGCCGGTGGAGAACGGCAGGACCGACTCGGCTGGCACGCCGGCCAGTTCGGCCAGCTTGGCGCAGGTGCGCTCGGCGGCAGCCAGGCCTGGTGCGCCGGTGCCGGCGTTGGCGTTGCCGGTGTTGGTCAGCAGGTAACGCACGGTGCCCTGCACGCGCTGCTTGGAGAGGATCACCGGTGCCGCGCAGAAGGCGTTGAGGGTGAACACGCCGGCGACGCTGGAGCCTTCGGCGCAGCGCATCACCACCACATCCTTGCGCCCCGGGCGCTTGATGCCCGCCGAGGCGATACCGAGTTCGAAACCGGGAACCGGGTGCAGGGTGGGCAGGGGACCAAGACCAACAGCCATTAGAGCGCTCCTAGATAAATCGGTTGAGAACAAAAAGCGGGGCCGCAAAGCGGCCCCGGATGTGTCACGTTACTGCAGGTGGTTCAGATCATTCAATCTGACCATGGCAATGCTTGAATTTCTTGCCCGAGCCACACCAGCAAGGCTCGTTGCGGCCGAGCTTCATGTCGTTGCGCACAGGGGCCGATGCGACGGCGACTTCAGCGCCCTCCTCGGCCAGTTGCTCGCCTTCCAGGCCAGGTGCGGCGGCGTGCTGGAACTGCATGCGGCTGGCCAGTTCCTCGGCCTCACGGCGCAGACGGGCTTCTTCCTCGACCGGATCCTCTCGACGGACCTGAACGTGCGACAGTACGCGGATGGTGTCGCGCTTGATCGACTCGAGCAGCTCCTGGAAGAGGGTGAAGGATTCGCGCTTGTACTCCTGCTTGGGGTTCTTCTGCGCATAGCCGCGCAGGTGGATACCGTGGCGCAGGTGGTCCATGGTCGACAGGTGGTCTTTCCACAGGTCGTCCAGCACGCGCAGCAGGATCTGCTTCTCGAAGGTACGCAGGGCGTCGATACCGGCCTGGTCTTCCTTCTCGTTGTAGGCGTCGGTGATTTCCTTGAGCAGCTTCTCGCGCAGGGTTTCCTCGTAGAGGTGATCGTCCTCGTCGAGCCACTGCTGGATCGGCAGCTTCATGGCGAAGTCGCTGGACAGCGAGGCCTCGAGGCCGGCCACGTCCCACTGCTCGGGCAGCGACTGCGGCGGGATGTGCTGGCTGATGGTGGCATCGAGCACTTCCAGGCGGAACTCGGCAATGGTGTCGCCGATGTTCTCGGCCGCCAGCAGGCTGTTGCGCATGTGGTAGATCACCTTGCGCTGTTCGTTGGCCACGTCGTCGTATTCGAGCAGCTGCTTGCGGATATCGAAGTTGCGACCCTCGACCTTGCGCTGCGCTTTCTCGATGGCGTTGGTCACCATGCGGTGCTCGATGGCCTCGCCGGACTGCATGCCCAGGGCCTTCATGAAGTTCTTCACCCGGTCGGAGGCGAAGATGCGCATCAGGCTGTCTTCCAGCGACAGGTAGAAGCGGCTCGAACCGGCATCACCCTGACGACCGGCACGGCCACGCAGCTGGTTGTCGATACGGCGCGATTCGTGGCGCTCGGAGGCGATCACGTGCAGGCCACCGGCCTCCAGCACTTGCTGATGACGCTTCTGCCAGTCGGCCTTGATCTGGGCGATCTGCTCGGCGGTCGGGTTGTCCAGGGCGGCGACCTCGGCCTCCCAGTTACCACCCAGCAGGATGTCGGTACCACGGCCGGCCATGTTGGTGGCGATGGTCAGGGCACCCGGAGCACCGGCTTGCGCGATGATCTCGGCTTCTTTCTCGTGGTACTTGGCGTTCAGGACCTTGTGGTCGATACCTTCCTTCTTGAGCAGGTTGGACATGTGCTCGGAGGTTTCGATGGTCGCGGTGCCGACCAGGACAGGACGGCCCTGGGCCATGCTTTCCTTGATGTCGGCAATGATCGCCGCGTATTTCTCGTCGGCGGTCAGGTACACCAGGTCGTTGAAGTCCTTACGCGCCAACGGCTTGTTCGGCGGGATGACCATCACGTTGAGCGCATAGATCTGCGCGAACTCGAACGCCTCGGTGTCGGCGGTACCGGTCATGCCGGACAGCTTGGTGTATAGGCGGAAGTAGTTCTGGAAAGTGGTCGAGGCCAGGGTCTGGCTTTCGGCCTGGATGTTCAGGTTTTCCTTGGCCTCGATGGCCTGGTGCAGGCCCTCGGAAAGGCGTCGGCCCGGCATGGTGCGGCCGGTGTGTTCGTCGATCAGGAGGATCTGGCCGTCCTGGACGATGTACTCGACGTTGCGATGGAACAGCTTGTGCGCACGCAGGCCAGCGTAGACGTGGGTCAGCAGGCCCAGGTTGTGCGCGGAGTACAGGCTCTCGCCCTCGGCCAGCAGGCCGGATTGGGTGAGCATGTCCTCGATGAACTGGTGGCCGGCCTCGTTCAGTTCGACCTGGCGGCTCTTCTCGTCGATGCTGTAGTGACCCTCTTGGGTCACCTGGCCCTCGACTTCCTCGATGTGCTGGGTCAGGCGCGGGATCAGGCGGTTGATCTCGATGTACAGCTTGGAGCTGTCCTCGGCTTGGCCGGAGATGATCAGCGGGGTACGCGCTTCGTCGATGAGGATCGAGTCGACTTCGTCGATTACCGCGAAGTTGAGTTCACGCTGGAACTTCTCGTCCTGGCTGAACGCCATGTTGTCGCGCAGGTAGTCGAAACCGAATTCGTTGTTGGTGCCATAGGTGATGTCCGCGGCGTAGGCGGCGCGTTTCTCTTCCGGCGGCTGGAAGGCCGAGACGATGCCCACGGTCAGGCCGAGGAACTCGTACAGCGGGCGCATCCAGTTGGCGTCGCGGCGGGCCAGGTAGTCGTTGACGGTCACCACGTGCACGCCCTTGCCGGACAGCGCATTGAGGTAGACGGCCAGGGTACCGACCAAGGTCTTGCCTTCACCGGTACGCATTTCTGCGATCATGCCTTCGTGCAAGGTCATGCCGCCGATCAGCTGGACATCGAAGTGACGCATGCCCATCACGCGCTTGCCGGCCTCACGGGCCACGGCGAAGGCTTCGGGCAACAGTTGATCAAGCGTTTCGCCTTTGGCCAGGCGCTCCTTGAACTCTGCGGTCTTGCCCCGCAGCTGCTCGTCGGAGAGGGCCACCATCTTCTCTTCGAAGGCATTGACGGTGCTCACCGTCTTGAGCATGCGTTTGATTTCACGCTCGTTCTTGCTTCCAAAAAGTTTTTTTAACAAAGGCGCAAACATATCGGCAGGATCTTCCACACGTAGGGATGGAGGGCGGCCCCATGAGTCGCCCGTGCAGCCCAGAGGCCGCATGCGAACGAGCATTCTACCCGGAAACGATGGTGAGGAAAGTGGTGGATTTCCACGATGCTGGCACAGCGCTTTTAGGGGGGCCTGACTAACATAGGGGCTTTTTTCGCAAGTTCAAGGTGCGCACAGATGAAACGTATCGCGAATGACTTGCATCAAAATTCCAGCCAGCATGGTCTTTGCGCAGGTTGCGCGGGAGCGCGCTTGCCCCGCGATCCGACGGCGCCTGTTAAACTGAGGGCCTAGCTAGCTGCCGCGAACCGCCATGGCCTACAAACCCTCCTCTGCCCACCTGCCCTCGGCCTTGCTGCGCAAGGCACGCCCGCTGCGCCTGCTGCTGAACCAGGCCGAACGCCTGGAGCATCTGCAACGCCTGCTGGAAAGCCAGTTGCAGCCGGCTGCCCGTGAGCACTGCCACGTGGCGTCATGGAAGGAAGGCACCTTGTTGCTGGTGGTGACCGATGGCCATTGGGCCACCCGTTTGCGCTACCAGCAAAAGCGTCTGCAACGTCAGTTGCAGGCCATGGAGGCTTTTGCCAACCTGAGCCGCATCCTGTTCAAGGTGCAGCCCCCCCTGGTTGCAGCGACACGCACTAGCCAGGGCATCGAGCTATCGAGCCGTGCCGCCAGCAACATCCGCGATTCAGCCGAAAGCATCAGCGATCCGAAGTTGCGCGCCGCACTTGAGCGCCTGGCCAACCATGCACAAGACAAGGAAGATCGCAGCTGATCGGTGACAGCCATCCCTCTCGCCGCTGGCTCGGAACGAACGAAACGGCAAGGTCCGTGCGAGACACCTAGTTTGAAGGCCGTAGCGCAGGAGGCTTGCGCTACGCCCTGTTGGTACTCCGACAGGCAAAATGGTTGAAAATCGGCTGCGATGCCCAACTAAAAATCAATAAAATCAACAAGCTAAACTCAACCCCACGACTTTCGAGTGAAGCACCAGCCATAAGGGCTGACGTTTTGACACACGCCTTATTGCAGCCTGCCAACCTTTGACCCTATACTTGAGCGAATGTAAGTTCAGAGCGCTATAAGCACTCTCGACGAGACCGTACAAATGGATCATTTGATAAGGACTTCACATGAGCACCGTTTTACTACTTCCTGAATCGCGCGCCCTCAGCGCAGACACTTCCTACACTCTTTCGAGAAATCATCTTATTTGCGCCAGGGCCTGAATCTATTTTCGCCCTATCTCGGTGCGCCATCGCCTATCCCGGCGATATTTAGCGCCTAATGTGCTCACCGAGCGGCAAGCGAAGATTTATTTCCTGACGCCATTGCTGATATTTCTATCGTAGCCATCTCGGCGACACATGGAATTTGTGTGTCCTGCGCCGCGCATTGATGCGCTTCAAATTCACAGTACAACCCAAACGAACGCTCTATCATTACGCAAGGACGTGATCATATGCCTAGTTCTACCCAGTCGGCCGTTAACCTGCAGGATACCGTTGGCGATGGTGTGACGGCGGGGAACGCCGCCTGGACTTTTGGCGGCACGACCCCCTTGCATTTCGACTCACATGTTTCCAAGTCTGTCCCCCGGTATAAGGACGGTCATGAAATCATCTTGTCGCTCAGCGACTTCTTCGTAAAACCAGACAGTATCTGTTACGAACTAGGCAGCTCGACTGGGGCATTGACCCGACAACTTGCGCAGCGCCATTGCGCTTCAGTGCAGTGGGTAGGCATCGACGTCGAAGATGCGATGACACGCCAAGCCAAGGCATTGCAAGAAACTTCTCCACAGCAGAATCTGAATTTCGTCACCGACGACATACTGACTTACGATTACCAAAAAAGTGATCTGATCGTCGCTTACTACACGATCCAGTTTGTCCATCCTCGTGTTCGCCAAGCCTTGTTCGACCGAATCTATGAGTCCTTGAACTGGGGCGGTGCGTTCATCATGTTCGAGAAAGTGCGCGGCCCGGACGCACGCTTCCAGGATATTCTTAGCAACCTGTATGTCGACTACAAACGCGACCAAGGTTATACCGCCGAAGAAATTCTCGCTAAAACCAGAAGCTTGAAAGGGGTGCTCGAACCGTTCTCCACTGCAGGGAATATCGACATGCTCTCGCGGGCTGGATTCACAGACATCACCAGCATATTCAAACATATCTGTTTCGAAGGCTTTTTCTGCATCAAGTAAGCTAGAGGCCGTCATGGACGACACTATAAAAATAAAATATCTTCAGCTACTGAAGATGCCTGAGCACTATCGTGCACAATCAATGGACTGCGAACTGTGCGGCGCTCATGAGCACTGGGAGTTGCTCAGCGAAATTCAAGGCCCCAGCGATACCTCGGTGCCCTTACCGGTACTGGGATGCCAGACGTGCGGGCATATTTACCAGAAGTACCGTTTCGAACCCGCGTTCTACCAGGCTTACTACGACAAGTTTTATCGACTCAGCCTGTTCGGCGACTCCGAACCAGAGCGTGCTTTCTTTCTAGACCAGGTGCGTCGTGGCGAGCACCTGCGTCGCTATCTGGCAGACCTGCTTCCGGACAACGGCAAGTTGCTGGATGTCGGCTGTTCGGCGGGTGGCCTGATGCTTCCCTTCGCCAAGCACGGCTGGACCGTGAAAGGCAATGATCCGGACCACGCCTATGTGGAGTATGGCAAGAAAGTAGGCCTGCCCATCGACCGGGTCGACGCGGAGAACATGAATACCTCCGGCGACTACGATCTGATCATCATCAACGGATCGCTCGAGCATGTGCACGATGTCAATGTGGTGCTGCAAAAGTGCCGCCGGGCCTGCGCCGAGAACGGGCTGTTACTGATCGAAGGCCGAGCGCTCGGCCATGGCCTGCTTCAAGGTTATTTGACCCATAACCACCGGCGCTACCTGAGTGCCAGCAGCATCGAATACTTGATGCGCATGCATGGCTGGGAGCCCATCCGCACCACCGAGGAACCCGTTTGTGGCCCTACCCGCCCAGGCGCGGTGTTCGTTTTGGGTCGAGCCTGTGCACCTGCTGATGACGCCTCGCTCACGCAAACCACGGCAGCGGGTCGCAAAGCGCTGATTGAGCGTTTCAGACCAGGCCTTCAAGCGCTGCGGGCAAGCGCATGAGCAGCTCTGTCTACAGTGGCGTTGCAACGCAGGCGACGCGCCATTCCCACTTCAGGGAAGACCTCGTGATTACCCTTGCGGACGATGGAAACTCGACATCGCGTTATTGTGTGCACGACCCCGTCTCCGACATCAGCTTTGAGTTGGGCAAGGCAGAGTACCGTCTGGCCATGCTCTTCGATGGCAAGCGCAGCCTGCCCGAGGTCGCCATTACCGCACTCGAACAACTACGGATGAAAGTCAGCGAAGACAAGCTCGCTCAGTTCGAACGCAAACTGTTGCATCTCAAGCTGCTCAGCCAGGGAGAGGGTGCACACAAGAAGGACCTGCAGGACCCCGCCACGGGTATCACTTATGGTCCGCTCAAGACGTATCTGCTGGTCAATCTGATAAAGATGAACCCGCAACCGTTGCTGGACACTCTGTACCGGCTTGCCCCCTGGTGTTGCAGCCGTGGCTTCGTGGCGCCCTTGTTACTACTGGCTCTGTGCAGCTTCGGTTACCTGGGTATGCACCTGGATGCGTTCATCGACGATGCCGTGGTGGTCTATGCCCAAAGCTATCGCTGGTTGCTTTGGCACTTCCCGGTCATCTTGACCTCCATCGCCCTGCACGAACTGGGTCATGCAATGTCGTGCCGACATTACGGGGTCAAGGTTACCGACTTCGGCATCGGCATCTATCTCCTGCTCGCCACCGGCTGGGTTCGGCCAGAGCAACGCACCTGGACGAAACTCCCGCTTGGACAGCGTGTGACCACTATCCTGGCCGGCCCTTTTGTCAGCTTGCTCTACGCGGGAGTGGGTATTGCCTTATGGGCAGTGTGGGGCGGCTCGGGACCATTCGGCGCGCTCTTTGTCGTCATGATCGTGGCATCGTTCATCTCCCTGGTGCCGACATTGCTGCCCATCTTCAATGGCGACACCTACCTGGCAATTACCGAATGGCTCGGACAACCCCGCCTTCGCCAACGCGCATTCAATTACGTAAAAGGGCGTCATCGTGCGTCCGCACAACCTGTTTCGCCCGCCATGCACCGCCTCTACTGGGGCACCGTGCTGCTGACCGGCCTGGGCTGGATCGCGGCCTGGGGCTTTACCGCCAATACCCTGATGCACCTTTTCAACCACCCGTGAGGAGACTGTCATGACCAACACCCCCGCCGCTCAACCTTTGCCGGAAACAGCGCAAACGCACACCGACGCCCCCGCGCAAGCGCTTCCTGAAGTCGATGAAGGTGCCTTGTTCGAAGAGTTCGATCTCGACGATATCGAAATCATCGAAAGCAAAGTGTTCGCTTGATCGCCAAGTAATGCCCCGGTCCAGACCGGGGTTCTCCGACACTCAAATGGATAAGCGCATGGCCCGGTTCTCCAAGCCTGAGCCTATAGGCGTGGGCATTCAGTACAACCCTGAAATTCTCGACTGGTTTCCCTTCGAGGATATCGAAGTCGATATTCTGGAAGTGCTTCTGGACAACATCATGGCTCCGATCGACGGACCGCAGATCATCAAGCCTGGCGCCCGTGAGGTGATGGAGCGGCTGTCGAAAAACTTTACCTTGCTGGCCCACTCCAACTACGGTTGCGACTTCGGTTTCAGCCCATTGGAAGAGACCGCCGCGGTGCAGCGTCATGTGCCACTGGCGAAGATGTTGAACAGTCCCTGGGTCGCCAATCATTGTTTCTACGGTGACAACTCCTGGCTGGATATCTGGAGCAGCCCACTTCAGTTCTCCAATGCCGAGGTGCTCCGTTGCGCGCAACGGGCCACTTCATTGCAGTCCAGCTACGGCATGCCGCTGGCACACGAAAATGCCGCCTACTACCTGCCATGCCCTGGCGCCGAAATGCGTGAAGCGGAGTTCCTCGCCAGGCTCGTGGAAGCCTCCGGAACATTCCTGCATCTGGATCTGCACAATATTTATACCAACCACCTGAACCTCAAACAGTTCGACCTGCGTGACTACCTCGACACCTTGCCCCTGGAGAAGGTGATTTCGGTACATCTGGCGGGCGGCAGCTGGCATGACGGTCTCTACCACGATTGGCACGACTCCGCCGTTCCGGAACCCGTCTGGGATCTCTACCAGGAGCTGCTGTCACGAGCACGTCCTGCCGCGGTGATACTCGAATATCAAGGGCAAGCCCACCATGCCATGACCCGAGTGATGAATGCCGATGACGAACACATGATCGTCAGCGACGTTCGCCGCGCGCAACAGATCTGGAATCATTACATCACTCGGCCACAGGAACGCGCTCATGGACGCTGAACAAGTATGGAAACTATGGCGACGCCTGCTGCGTGACGAGACATTGCAAGAAAAGTTGTTCCAGGCTCGCGGCGCAAGCGAGTGGCTGGCGGACTTTGCAGAAGACGAACGGGCGATCCTGCAGGCGTATGGGGATCAATTCGAGCGCGTGAAATGGTTTGTCGAAAACTATCAGTTTCGCTTGGTCAATTCGTTCATCAATGCCCTTGAAACAGGTGCGCCACTGACGTTGCGCGCCTTGCTCAACCTGGGATTCGATCTCACCGAATTGTCGAGGTCGTTCCTGCGGGAAAAACAATGGTTCGATTATGGGCCGAAGGTTTACGGTTACTGTGATGCCGCCCTGGAGTTTCTGCTCGGTCGCGCAGAATTGCAGGAGCACCCATGCTTGCGCGACTTGATCGGTCTGGAGCGCGAATGTGTCGCCCTCTACAGGGGCTTGATTGCCCCACAGACGACCACGCCGGATCACTATCAGCGAACCTGCAGCGCGCGTCTCTACCAAAGCACCTACGCCCTGTCCACCTGGCTGCGCGACAAAGGCCAGCTGGGATTGAGCCAGCTGGCAGCTCAACCCGAGCATATCCTGGTGTATCTACCCACACCTCAGGCGCGGCATAAGTTCACCTTGATCAGCAAGCGCACCGCGCATCTCTATCAGTTCCTCGATGAGCCGCTACAGGCACCGACCTTGGCCCGGTTGTTGAACGCGAACGATGACGACCAACCTTGCGCCGCAGACATGGCATTGCTGAGCAAGCTCAAGCAACTCAACGCAATCAGGACTCCCTGCTAGAGAATGGAAAGCTCACAGTATTTCTGGCTACGCTCCACCGGTTTTCCGATCCACCACCTGACGGCCCTGGGAGAACTTTCGGCGCTTCCAGGCTGTGCAGCCTTCGAGCGAACCTATCGTGCGCTTGAAAACATGCGTGTCGCTTTGCTGGCGCACGCCAACGCCCACCCCATGCCGCAAGCGTGCCGCAAGTTGATTCGCAAGCTCAACGAGCGCACTGCTTTGCAACCGGCGGACTTGCCAGAAGACTTACGCCTGCCACTGGCTCAGGCATTGGCGGAGCGCAATCGGCTATTGACCGAATTGCAGGCACGGGAAGAGGCGGATGCGCAATATGCCGCGTACCTGGAGCGTGCCCGACAGGGACTGATTGACGTACTCGATGACGACGCGATCGCCGAGGCGCTATTCATCTCCAATCCTGCGGCACGTGCACGTATCGATGAATTGATCCGTGACCGCCACAGCAGTAACGACAGCCGTAAAAAGCAGAAGCTGCGCCTGGGATGGGCCTACCTGCAGCGATTTTGCGCGAAGAACGATACCGCGAGCTTCTTCGGCCCACTGGCCTGGGGTCAGTTCGACCAACAACTCGAGGCCAATATCCACTGCCGGCGAAGCGAAGGACCGTGGCTCAGGCAACGCCACACATTCTTCGAAAACTGGGTGGTGCAGCGCCTGGTCGCACAGCTCAACCAGCACTGCCCAAACACCGACGTCCTGCCGTTGAGGCTGAACGAAGGCTGCTACCTGGATGGGCATACCTTGCACCTGCCGATCGGCAAGCGTCGCCAGGTGGATGCGCAAACCACACGGATCCTGCACCACATCGCCAGCCAGCAACACTCGTTGGCGACACTTTGCCAACTGCTTCAAGCAAGCCCTGCGCAGACGCATGACAGCATCAGGGCACTACTTGAACATCTTGTCCGCCAGCGTGTGGTGCGCCGAGGCTGGCGGATTTCGCCGCGTGAACGCGACCCGATGGCACAATTGCAAGCCTGGGTGAATTCGCCGGGCATTGATGAAACCTTCAGCCAATCATGGCAGGCACGCCTTGATGCGTTGCAAGGCGCAAAGGCGCAATACGCTGACGGCAACCTGCAACAACGGGAACAAGCGCTGCTGCACATGAATACGTTGTTGGCAGACGCTGGCGTCGACTTGAGCAGAGAGACCGGCGCAATGTACGTCGGTCGCTACCCCGTGTATGAAGACTGCTCCAGAAACCTTGAAATCAGCTTCGGCCGGCACCTGTTTACCGAGATGAAGGCACAATTGACGCCTTTGCTGAACATTCATCGGTGGATGACAAAAGCGATCGGCTATCGCCTTCATGAAGCCTACCTCCAGGCCTGGGAACAATGCGAACAAGTGGACAGCGAAAGCGTCCCGTTCCTGGCGCTCCTCGATAAGCTGGCGCCATTGCTTCCCACGATAGAAGCGGATATTGCCAACGACCTCGAACAACGATTGGGCGCGGCCTGGGCTAGCGTGTTGCAAGACTTCGTCGGACAACACGAAGTGCATCTAGGCAACAGACAGGTTGAAGCGTTGCTCGATGCGCTGGATACCGATCTTCGGGTGAACGACTTCCAGGTGTTCGGCAGTGATTTCCACTCGCCGGACTTCATGCTCTCCAGCGCTTCGATCGAAGCCCTCAATCAAGGCGACTACCAGATCGTCGTCGGAGAGGTACATCCGGCGGTGCATACGCTCAGCCAGCCGGTTGCGGCCCCGTTCAGCCCATTCAATACGCAGATCAACGAGCAAGTGGCGCAGCTTTTTGAACGCCCACGCCTGATCCTGGCGGACTCACCCGACAGTTATCAGCGCTCGCATATCGACTGGCCTTTGCACTCGCGTTACTTGCAGTTGGTGCTGCCATCCGGTGGTGGCTGCGTACCGCCCCAGCAGCAATTCGCGGCGGGCCGAGCGCAAGTACGCCTGGTGAATGGGCGCCTGCACGTAGTGGATGTGTTCGGGCAGTTCGAAGAGGACTTTCTGTGCGTCTTCTCCACGCCCATGCACCGGCTGGGTTTCGCCTTGGCCGGCGCCGCCATCGCCAAGCACGACAACCGTCGTGTCTGGCTAGGCCGCACATTGTACAAAAGGGCTTCATGGTTATTCGCCGTCGACGAGCTGCCTCAGCCCAAGGGTTCCATCGATGCCTTGGACTATCCCATCGCATGGCGTGCCTGGGCCAGCCATCAGGGCCTGCCGCGCTATGTCTTCGTCAAGATCGATACGGAGCCCAAACCTCAGTTCATCGACTTCGAGAACCCGTTATCCCTTGATGGCATCATCAATGCGCTGAAAGACGCCAGGCAGGTGAAGTTTTCAGAAATGCGTCCAGACCCCGAACAACTTTGGCTCGAAGAGGCGCGCGGGCGCTTCTGCTGCGAAATTCGCACGACCTTTTCCTGTAATGAGGACTCTACCCAATGAGCAGTGAACATCCAACTTCGCTACTCAAGGCCGATCAGGAAGTGAAGCGCTCATTCCTGTATCTGTTCCTGACGATCTTCGTGCCATTCGGCCTCGGGCATTTCGTGTCCTACCTGTTTCGCACCGTTAACGCCTTGATCTATGGCGATCTGACTCAAGAGTTGCACTTGCCTGCCAGTAGTCTCGGCCTACTGACAGGGGTGTATTTCCTGACGTTTGCCGCCGCACAGCTTCCCCTTGGCGTGTTACTCGATCGCTACGGCCCACGCAGCGTACAGGTGCCCATGCTGATCTTTGCCGTTCTGGGCTCGTTGATCTTCAGCTCGGCGCACTCCCAATGGGGGCTGATCATTGGTCGCGGCCTGATTGGCCTCGGCGTTGCAGGCTCCTTGATGAGTGCGATCAAGGCCTGCTCGATCTGGCTCCCCCCCGAACGCTTGCCCTTGAGTACCGCCTGCCTGCTATCGGTAGGAGGCTTGGGCGCCATGGCATCAACCACGCCATTGCATGAATTGCTCAAGTGGATCAGCTGGCGAGAAGCCTTCTTGATTCTGGCAGTTCTGACACTGTGCGTATGCGCCATCATTCACCTCAGTGTCCCCCGTGCGTATACGGCCAAGAACACCACCCTCGCGCAGATGGCCACAGCTGTGGCCACCCTCTACCGCTCCTGGACCTTCTGGCGCCTGGTGCTGTACTCAGTGTTCGCCCACGCGATCTACATGTCGGTACTGTCGCTTTGGATGGGACCGTGGTTACGGGATGTGGCGCAACTGAGCGAAGCGAGCATGGCCAACACGCTGCTATGGGGAACGGTGGCAATGGTTGCGGGCTCGCTGACATTTGGCTCGATTACCGATTACCTGCGACGCTTTGGCGTCCAGCCCATCATGGTGTGCGGGACGGGGGTCGCTGTATTCATTGGATTCCAGGTACTGATGATCAGTGGCCTTGCAATCCCACCACTGCTTATTGCCATGGGTTTCAGTTTCTTCGGCACGGCGACCACCATGAACTATGCCATCGTCGCCCAATCCGTGCCTGCTGAGCTCGCCGGACGGGTGAGCTCGTCGTTCAACCTGGTGGTGTTTGTCCTGGCCTTCATTCTGCAATGGCTAATGGGCGCGCTGCTGAATCTATGGCCTGCCACATCCTCAGGGCATCCCATGATTGCCTATCAGTGGTCGTTGGGGACGATGATCGGATTGCAGATACCAGGCATATTGCTCTGGCTGACGTTCCGCCCCTGGAAGCGTGAGCGCCCAGCCTCCTGCTAAGACCATAGGGGCGCCACTGCCTGCAATGCCCCATAAAAAAGGCCACCCGAAGGTGGCCTTAATCACTAGAGAGAGTGTTCGAACTTACACAGCCGCAACAGGGCGCATGTACGAGATCGGTGCCGTGCTGGCATCTTCGAAGGTGACCACTTCCCAGGCGTCGGTTTCTGCGATCAGCTTGCGCAACAGCTGGTTATTCAGCGCGTGTCCGGACTTGTAGCCCTTGAACTCGCCGATCAGGCTGTTGCCCAGTAGGTACAGATCGCCGATGGCGTCGAGGATCTTGTGCTTGACGAATTCGTCATCGGAACGAAGGCCGTCTTCGTTGAGCACACCGGTTTCGTCGACGACGATGGCGTTCTCGACACTGCCACCCAGCGCAAGGTTGTGCTTGCGCAGGTACTCGATGTCACGCATGAAACCGAAGGTACGGGCACGGCTGACTTCCTTCACGAACGAGGTGCTCGAGAAGTCGACGACCGCGCTTTGGGTCTGGCCCTTGAGGACCGGGTGATCGAAGTCGATCTCGAAGCTCACCTTGAACCCGTCGAAGGGCAAGAAAGTGGCGCGCTTGTCGCCCTCTTCCACTGTCACTTCACGCAGGATGCGGATGAACTTCTTCGGTGCGTCCTGTTCTTCCAGGCCGGCCGATTGGATCAGGAATACGAAGGGTCCGGCGCTGCCATCCATGATCGGCACTTCCGAGGCGGAGAGCTCGACGTAGGCGTTATCGATGCCCAGGCCCGCCATGGCGGAGAGCAGGTGCTCGACCGTATCGACTTTGACGTCACCGTTGACCAGCGTGGTGGACATGGTGGTCTCGCCGACGTTGGCCGCGCGCGCCGGGATTTCGACCACAGGGTCGAGGTCGGCGCGACGGAAGACGATGCCGCTGTCGACAGGCGCAGGCTTGAGGGTCAGGTAGACCTTCTCCCCGGAGTGCAGGCCGACGCCTGTGGCACGGATGGTATTCTTCAGGGTGCGTTGTCTAATCATGGCATTGGCCGCTTCAGCGCAAATTGCGAACAGGTATCAACAAAGGCTGGGGATGATAACAGACCCGGCCTTTGCTGAACACCAATCACCCTTATACCCCTGATAAATTCCATTAATCGGCCTGACGACGCAGGAACGCCGGGATATCCAGGTAGTCCAGATCATCCTGAGGGTTGAGTTTAGCGGCTGCCGCGGCACCTGCATGGGCCTGGTTGCGCATCACGGTCGGACGTTCCAGGTCACGGTAGTTGACGGCCGACTGCTCCTGGCGAACCGGGGCCGGGTTGGAGGCCTCGTACGCCTGCTGGGCGGTCTGCAGGGTGTTGTCGACCACCTTGACCGGTTTCTCGATGCGCGCGCCCAGTCCAGTGGCCACGACGGTCACGTGCAGCTCGTCGCGCATGTCCGGGTCGATCACGGTGCCGACCTTGACCATCGCGTGGTCGGAGGCGAAGGCCTCGATGATGCTACCCACGTCGGAGTACTCGCCCAGCGACAGGTCAGGCCCTGCGGTGATGTTCACCAGGATGCCGCGGGCGCCCTGCAGGTTGACGTCTTCGAGCAACGGGTTGCGGATCGCCGCCTCGGTGGCTTCGCGAGCACGGTTCGGGCCGCTGGCGCAGCCGGTACCCATCATCGCCATGCCCATCTCGCCCATCACGGTGCGTACGTCGGCGAAGTCGACGTTGATCATGCCCGGACGCTTGATGATGTCCGAGATGCCGCGCACGGCGCCGGCCAGCACGTCGTCAGCCTTGGCGAAGGCGGACAAGAGGCTTGCATCCTTGCCCAGGATGGTCAGCAGCTTCTCGTTGGGGATGGTGATCAGCGAGTCGACGCTTTCAGCCAGCATGCGGATGCCTTCATCGGCGATCTGCATGCGCTTGCGGCCTTCGAACGGGAACGGACGGGTCACCACCGCGACGGTGAGGATGCCCATTTCCTTGGCCACTTCGGCGATGATCGGCGCCGCGCCGGTACCGGTACCGCCACCCATGCCGGTGGTGATGAACACCATGTTGGTGCCCTGCAGCACTTCGGCGATGCGCTCACGGTCTTCCAGCGCGGCCTGGCGGCCGACTTCCGGATTGGCGCCAGCACCCAGGCCCTTGGTCACACCGGTGCCCAGTTGCAGGATGGTGCGCGCGCCGATGTTTTTCAGCGCCTGAGCATCGGTGTTGGCGCAGATGAATTCCACGCCCTCGATGCTGCTCTTGACCATGTGGTTGACGGCGTTGCCGCCGCCACCGCCGACGCCGATCACCTTGATGACCGGACTTTGCGGGACGTTGTCTACGAGCTCGAACATTTTCCCTCTCCTTACAGTTCTCTAGTTGTCGCGCCTACCACTACTGCTTTGAAACTCAGAAGTTGCTCTGGACCCAACGCTTGAGTCGCTCAAGCACTGGACCCTTGGGTTCATCGCCATAGCTGTTGTTGCTGCTGTTGCTGTTGCTGATACCGGTCAGGGACGGGTCCTCGGACTGCTTCTGCAGACCGTAGGTGAGCAGGCCCACGCCGGTGGAATAGATCGGGTTGCGGACCACGTCGCTCAGCCCGCGAACGCTGTGCGGCACGCCCAGGCGTACCGGCATGTGGAAGATTTCCTCGGCCAGTTCCACGGCGCCTTCCATCTTCGCGGTGCCGCCGGTGAGGACGATGCCGGCTGGCACCAGGTCCTCGAAGCCGCTGCGACGCAGTTCGGCCTGGATCAGGGTGAACAGCTCGTCGTAACGCGGCTCCACCACTTCGGCCAGGGCCTGGCGCGACAGCTCGCGTGGCGGGCGATCACCCACGCTCGGCACCTTGATGGTCTCGCCGGCACCGGCCAGCTTGGCCAGGGCGCAGGCGTAGCGGATCTTGATTTCCTCGGCGTACTGCGTAGGCGTACGCAGGGCCATGGCGATGTCGTTGGTGACCTGGTCGCCGGCGATCGGGATCACCGCAGTGTGGCGGATCGCGCCTTCGGTGAAGATGGCGATGTCGGTGGTGCCGCCACCGATGTCCACCAGGCACACGCCCAGCTCTTTCTCGTCGTCGGTCAGCACCGAGTAGGCCGAGGCCAGTTGCTCGAGGATGATGTCGTCGATTTCCAGACCGCAGCGACGCACGCATTTTTCGATGTTCTGCGCCGCGTTCACCGCACAGGTAACCACGTGGACCTTGGCTTCCAGGCGCACGCCCGACATGCCCAGGGGCTCGCGCACGCCTTCCTGGTTGTCGATCACGTAGTCCTGCGGCAGGGTGTGCAGCACCCGCTGGTCGGCCGGGATGGCCACGGCCTGGGCGGCATCGAGCACGCGCTCGAGATCGGCGGTGCTGACTTCGCGGTCGCGGATGGCGACGATGCCGTGGGAGTTCAGGCTGCGGATATGGTTGCCGGCAACACCGACGAACGCCGAATGGATGCGGCAGCCGGCCATCAGCTGGGCCTCTTCGACGGCGCGCTGGATCGACTGCACGGTCGATTCGATATTCACCACCACGCCCTTCTTCAGGCCGCGTGACGGGTGGGTGCCGATCCCGACGATCTCCAGGGTGCCGTCCTCGCCGACTTCACCCACCAGCGCCACCACCTTGGAGGTGCCGATGTCCAGCCCGACGATCATTTTGCCGCTATGCGCGTTTGCCATGGTCCTGCCTCTCTCTAATTCTTCGCAACGGCGGGTTGGGCCGTCGTCGGTGCATTCGGTTCCCGCCAACCAACGGCAAGTCCGTTGGAATAACGCAGATCGATGCGGGCGATATTGGTGATCTGGTCTTTAAGCGATTTGTCGTAAATGGCAATGAAACGGCGCATCTTCTCCACCAGGTGGTCGCGCCCCAGCAGCAGCTCGATGCCTGGGCCGGCGCTACCCGCGCCAGTGGTCAGGAACCAGCTGCCTCGCTCGCGCAGCTCCAGGCGAGCGATGGAAAAGCCCATGGGGCGCAGCATCTGGCTCAATACCTGATACTGCTGCATGACTTGTTGCTGAGCGCGCTGCGGCCCGAACAGCTGCGGCAGGTGCTCGTAGTTGGCCAGTTCGCGCGGGGTAAAGGCCTGGCCCTGGTTGTTGAGCAAGGCCTCGTCGCCCCAGCGCGCCACCGGCAACTGTTCTTCCAGGCGGATGACCACCTCGTCCGGCCACACCCGGCGCACTTCGGCGTGGGCGATCCAGGGCATCTGCTCGAGCTCGACGCGCATCGCCGCGAGGTCGACGGTGAAGAAGCTCGCTGCCACGTAGGGCGCGATCCGCTGCTGCACCGCCTGCTGGCTGATGTAGCTGAGGTCGCCCTGCACGGCGATCTTGGTGATCGGCCGGTCGGCGTAGGGCATCAGGCGAATGGCACCCTCATAGGCGCCAAAACCTGCGGCCACCAGCAATACCGGCCACAGCAGGCGCTTGAGGCCGCCGAAGCTTGGCCGCGGCAGGCGCGCCGATACGGGCTCGTCGGCCACCAGTCGGCTGGCACCACGCGGCACCGGCTTGCTACGGCCGGTAACGGGTGGCTGCTGACGTATCATCGCGCCTTGCATGGCTATTAACCTCTCGTCGCTACGCTGTCGGCCAGGATCGCCAGCACCAGTTGCTGGAAGTCCAGGCCGGCGGCACGGGCCGCCATGGGCACCAGGCTATGGTCGGTCATGCCCGGTGCGGTGTTGACCTCGAGCAGCCAGAAACGGCCCTGCTCGTCCTGCATCACGTCCAGACGGCCCCAGCCCTCGATGCCAACGGCATCGCAGGCGCGCGCGGTAAGGTCGATCAGCTCTTGCTCCTTGACGCTGTCCAGGCCGCACGGGATGCGGTACTGGGTGTCATTGGCGATGTACTTGGCGTCGTAGTCGTAGAACACGTGCGGGGTGCCCAGCGCGATCGGCGGCAGCACCTGGCCACGCAGCACGGCGATGGTGAATTCCGGGCCGTGGATCCATTGCTCGACCAGTACCTGCGAATCGTATTTGGCAGCGTCTTTCCAGGCGGCGACCAGCTCTTGCTCGCTGTTCACCTTGGCCATGCCGATGCTCGAACCTTCATGGGCGGGTTTGACGATCAACGGGAAGCCCAGTTCCGCACTGGCGGCCACGCAATCCTGCTCGCTGGCCAGCACGGCGTGACGCGGCGTGGGGATACCCAGGCTCTGCCACACCTGCTTGGTGCGCAGCTTGTCCATGGCCAGCGCCGAGGCGAGGATGCCGCTGCCGGTGTAGGGAATCCCCAGGCACTCGAGCAGGCCCTGCATGCTGCCGTCCTCACCGCCACGGCCGTGGAGGATGATGAAGGCGCGGTCGATCTTCTCGCTCTGCAGGCGGGTCAGCAGGTCGTCGCCGACGTCGATGGCGACTACGTCGACACCAGCGTTGGTCAGCGCCTCGATCACTGCCTTGCCCGACTTCAGGGAAACCTCACGCTCGGCACTCTTGCCACCGTACAGCACGGCGACGCGGCCAAAGGCCTTGACGTCCAGGGTCGAGTGCAACTTGTCGTAGGCGCTGGTCATTTCGACTTCTCCTGCTTGGCGCCTGCGAACAGCGGGCTTTTCATCAATTGCGGGGCCAGGCCGCCGACATCTCCGGCACCCTGGCAGATCAGGATGTCGCCGGCACGCAGCAGCGGCTTGACCAGCGGCGCGAGCTCGGCGCCGCGTTCGATATAGATCGGGTCGAGCTTGCCGCGCTGGCGGATGCTGTGGCACAGCTGGCGGCTGTCGGCACCGGGGATCGGCTCTTCGCCGGCCGGGTAGACCTCCATCAGCAGCAGCACGTTGGCATCGCCCAGCACCTGCACGAAATCGTCGTACAGGTCGCGGGTGCGGCTATAGCGGTGCGGCTGATAGACGATCACCAGGCGGCGGCTCGGCCAGCCGCCACGCACGGCCTTGATCACCGCGGCGACCTCGGTCGGGTGGTGGCCATAGTCGTCGACCAGCATCACGCTGCCACCGTCGACCGGCAGCTCGCCGTAGACCTGGAAGCGTCGACCGACGCCCTGGAAGCCCGACAGGCCCTGGACGATGGCCTCGTCGCTGATGCCTTCGTCGGTGGCGATGGCGATGGTCGCCAACGCGTTGAGCACGTTGTGGTTGCCCGGCATGTTCACCGACACCTCAAGCGGCTCGCAGTCACGGCGCAGCACGGTGAAGTGGGTCTGCATGCCCTGCTGACGCACATTGATGGCGCGGATGTCGGCCTCTTCGCTGAAGCCGTAGGTAACCGTAGGGCGCTTGACCTGCGGCAGAATCTCGCGCACCACCGGGTCGTCCAGGCACATCACTGCCAGCCCATAGAACGGCAGGTTGTGCAGGAACTCGACGAAGGTCTTCTTCAGCTTGTTGAAGTCGCCTTCGTAGGTGGCCATGTGGTCGGCGTCGATGTTGGTGACCACGGCGACCATGGGCTGCAGGTGCAGGAAGCTGGCGTCGCTCTCGTCGGCTTCGGCGATCAGGTAGCGGCTGGTGCCCAACTGCGCGTTGGTCCCGGCCGCGGTCAGGCGACCACCGATGACGAAGGTCGGGTCCAGGCCACCGGCGGCGAACACCGAGGCCAGCAGGCTGGTGGTGGTGGTCTTGCCGTGGGTGCCGGCCACCGCCACGCCATGGCGATAGCGCATCAACTCGGCGAGCATCTCGGCACGCGGCACCACAGGGATGCGGCGCTCCAGTGCGGTGGCGACTTCCGGGTTGGCCGGATTGATCGCGCTGGACACCACCAGCACATCGGCGTTGGCGGCGTTCTCGGCGCGGTGGCCGACGAAGATCTCGGCGCCGAACGACTCGAGGCGCTCGGTGACCGGCGACACCTTGAGGTCGGAGCCGGATACTTCATAGCCGAGGTTCAGCAGCACTTCGGCGATGCCGCACATGCCCACGCCGCCGATACCGACGAAGTGGATGCGACGGATACGGCCCATCTTCGGATGCGGCATGGCTTTCTGGCTCTCAACCATGGGCTACCTCCAGGCAGATATCCACCACGGTGCTGGTTGCGGCAGGTTTGGCCAGGCGGCGGGCGGTGCCGGCCATGGCGTTGAGTTTCTCGGGTTGCATCAGCACCTCGTTCAGGCGTTCAGCGAGCTGCGCTGCGCCAGTAGTCGCTTGTGGCATCAGGAAGGCGGCGCCTTCACGTGCCAGGTATTGGGCGTTGTGGGTCTGGTGGTCGTCGATGGCATGGGGCAAGGGCACCAGCATCGAGGGCAGGCCCGCCGCCGCGAGTTCGCTGACGGTCAGGGCACCGGCCCGGCACACCACCATATCGGCCCAGCCATAGGCATGGGCCATGTCCTTGATGAACGGTTCGACCTGGGCCTCGACCCCCGCCTCGTGATAACGCTCGGCGGTGACGGGCGCGTGGTTCCTGCCCGCCTGGTGGAAGACTTCGGGGCGCAGGTTCGCCGGCACCTCGGACAGGGCCTTAGGCAACAATTTGTTCAATGGTTCCGCACCCAAGCTGCCGCCCATGACCAACAAGCGCGCACGGCGCTCGGCCAGGGGCGCGCGCAGGGCGTCCATGAACAGCTCCGGGCGCACCGGATTGCCGGTGGTGCGCAGCTTGTCGCTGGCGGCAAAGGTGTCCGGGAATGCTTCGCAGACACGCGCGGCCAGCGGCAGCAGCAAACGATTGGTGGTACCGGCGCGGGCATTCTGCTCGTGGATCACCAGTGGCACGCCACACAACCGCGCGGCTACGCCACCGGGGCCGGTCACATAGCCACCGAAACCGACCACGCAGACCGGCTTGAGCTCACGGACGATGCGCCGCGCCTGCAGCACGGCCTTGACCAGGGTGAACGGCGCCTTGAGCAGCGACAGCTTGCCCTTGCCGCGCAGGCCGGTGACCTGGATCAGGTGCAGCGGCAGGCCGGCCTGGGGCACCAGTTCGTTCTCGATGCCACGCGGGGTACCCAGCCAATGCACGCTGTAGCCGCGGGCCTGGAACTCGCGGGCACAGGCCAGTGCCGGGAACACGTGGCCCCCGGTGCCACCGGCCATGATCAGGACGTTCTTGCCGTCAGCGGCCATGACTGGTCTCCTCGGCAAAATCGCTTTCCTTGAATTCGTGTTCCTCGCTGCCCAGATGGGTGCGACTCTCCCACTCGATGCGTAAAAGCAGGCCGACACAGGCGCAACAGATCACCAGGGAGCTGCCCCCGTAGCTGAGGAACGGCAGGGTCAGGCCCTTGGTCGGCAACAGGCCGACGTTCACGCCGATGTTGATCAGGAACTGGCCGATCCACAGGAATGACAGGCCAAAGGCCATGTAGGCGGCGAAGAACTGCTTGGCCTTCTCGGCCCACAGGCCGATGTACAGGGCACGCACGGTGATGAACACGAACAGCGCGATGGTCAGCAGCGAGCCGACCACCCCCAGTTCTTCGGCCAGCACCGAGAACACGAAGTCGGTGTGCGCCTCGGGCAGGTAGAACTGCTTCTGCACGCTGTTGCCCAGGCCCACGCCCAACCATTCGCCGCGCCCGAAGGCGATCAGCGCCTGGGTCAGCTGGTAGCCGGAGCCGAACTGGTCGCTCCAGGGGTCGGTGAAGGTGATCAGGCGCGCCATCCGGTAAGGCTGGGCCTGGACCAGCACCACCACCGATATGACCGCCAGCACCACCATCAGCGAGAAGCGGAACAGCCCCACCCCACCGAGGAACAGCATGGCCGCCGCAGCGCCCATCATCACCACCGTGGCGCCGAAGTCCGGCTCCATCAGCAGCAGGCCGGCCATTGGCAGCAGCACGATGAACGGTTTGAAGAAGCCCATCCAGCTCTCGCGCACCTCGGTCTGGCGACGCACCAGGTAGCCGGCGAGATAAATGACCACGAAGACCTTGGCGATCTCCGACGGCTGGACGTTGAAGAAGCTGAAGCCGATCCAGCGCATCGAACCGTTCACTTCACGGCCGATACCGGGCACCAGCACCAGCACCAACAGGCCGAAGGCACCGATCAGCATCATGAAGCCCATGCGCTGCCAGGTGGCGATCGGCACAAGCATGGTCATCAACCCCGCGCCCAGGCCCAGGGTGACGTACACCAGGTGGCGGAACATGTGGTACAGCGGGTTGCCGGACTGCACCGCGGCCACTTCGGAGGAGGCCGAGGTGATCATCACCAGGCCCAGGCCGAGCAGCGCCAGGCAACCGGCCAGCAGCGGGAAGTCGAGGTCGATGCCACGGCCGCTGATCAGCGGCGACGGGTACGGTTTGAGGATGCCGAAGATCATGCCAGCCCCTCCGCTGCCTGGGCGAACAGGCGCCCGCGTTCTTCAAAATTCTTGAACATGTCGAGGCTGGCGCAGGCCGGCGACAGCAGCACCGCGTCACCGGCGCGGGCCAGCTCGGCGCAACGCTGCACGGCCTCATCGAGGGTCTGCACGGGCACCAGTTGCACGGCATCCTTCAGGGTTTCGGCCAGGCGTGCGGCATCGCGGCCGATCAGCACCACGGCGCGGCAATGCTGCGCCACCGGGGTACGCAAGGCCGCAAAATCGGCACCCTTGCCATCGCCGCCGGCGATCAGCACCAGTTTGCCCTCGATATCGGCGCCCAGGCCTTCGATGGCCGCCAACGCGGCACCGACGTTGGTGGCCTTGGAATCGTCGTACCAGTTCACGCCGTTGCGCTCGCGCACCCACTGGCAACGATGGGCCAGGCCCTTGAATTCGCGCAGCGCTTCGAGCATCGGCTCGAACGGCAGGCCGACGGCGTGGCCGAGGGCCAGGGCAGCCAGGGCGTTGCTGTGATTGTGAGCACCACGGATCTTCAGCTCACGCACTGGCATGAGGGTCTGGAACTCGAACGCCAGGTATTTCTCGCCATCCACTTCACGCAGGCCGAAGGCCTTGAAGTCCGGTGCGTTGAGGCCAAAGGTCCAGCACGGACGGCCTTCGACCGGCAACGGACGGCTCAGGGCATCCTGGCGGTTGACCACCACCTGGCGGGCGCCGCGGAAGATCCGGTGCTTGGCCAGGTGATAGGCCGGCAGGCCGCTGTAGCGGTCCATGTGGTCTTCGCTGATGTTCAGCACGGTGGCCACTTCGGCGTTGAGCTGGTCGGTGGTCTCCAGCTGAAAGCTCGACAGCTCCAGCACGTACAGCTCGACGTCGTCAGCCAGCAAGTCCAGGGCCGGGGTGCCGAGGTTGCCGCCGACCGCCACACGTTTGCCTGCCTTGGCGGCCATCTCGCCGACCAGGGTGGTCACGGTGCTCTTGGCGTTGGAGCCGCTGATGGCCACGATCGGCGCCTTGGCGTGATGGGCGAACAGCTCGATGTCCCCGGACAGCTTGACGCCACGCGCGGCGGCCTGTTGCAGCGCAGGTGTGGCCAGGGCCAGGCCCGGGCTGACATACAGCTCGTTGGCCCGGCACAGGAAGTCCACGTCCAGCTCGCCACAGCGCACTTCCACCTGCGGGTATTCACGGCGCAGGGTGTCCAGTTCCGGCGGTTGCTCGCGGGTGTCGGCGACCGCAAAGGCAATGCCCCGGCTCGCCAGGAAGCGAACCAGGGACATGCCGCTCTTGCCGAGGCCGACAACGATGCGGAATTGGTCGGAAGCGATCAGTGACACGCTCGTTTACCTCAGTTTCAGGGTGGCAAGGCCAATCAGCACGAGAATCACGGTGATGATCCAGAAGCGGACGATCACCCGTGGCTCGGGCCAACCCTTGAGTTCAAAGTGGTGGTGGATCGGCGCCATGCGGAACACGCGCTTGCCGGTGAGCTTGAACGAGGCCACCTGGATGACCACCGACAGGGTTTCCATCACGAACACGCCGCCCATGATGAACAGGACGACTTCCTGGCGCACGATCACTGCGATGGTGCCCAGCGCAGCGCCCAGGGCCAGCGCGCCGACGTCGCCCATGAATACCTGGGCCGGGTAGGTGTTGAACCACAGGAAGCCCAGGCCCGCGCCGATCAGCGCGCCGCAGAACACGATCAGCTCGCCCGCGCCCGGCACGTAGGGGATCAGCAGGTATTCGGCGAATTTCACGTTGCCCGACAGGTAGCAGAAGATGCCCAGCGCGCCGCCGACCATCACCGTCGGCATGATCGCCAGGCCATCGAGGCCGTCGGTCAGGTTGACCGCGTTGCTCGAGCCGACGATGACGAAATAGGTCAGCACGATGAAGCCGGCGCCCAGCGGGATGGCCAGGTCCTTGAGCATCGGGATGATCAGCGTGGTCTCGACGCTGGTCGGCGCAGTCTTGTAGAGGAAGATCGCCGCAGCCAGGCCGAACACCGACTGCCAGAAATACTTCCAGCGGCTCGGCAGGCCGCGTGAATTCTTCTCGATGACCTTGCGGTAGTCGTCGACCCAGCCGATGGCGCCGAACGCCAGGGTGACGATCAGCACCACCCACACATAGCGGTTGGTCAGGTCGGCCCACAGCAGAGTGCTGATGGCGATGGCGGAAAGGATCAGCGCACCGCCCATGGTCGGGGTGCCGGACTTGGACAGGTGCGATTGCGGACCGTCGTTACGCACGGCCTGACCGATCTGGCGGATCTGCAGGGTACGGATCATCCACGGGCCCAGCCACAGGGCCAGGGACAGCGCGGTCAGCACACCCAGGATCCCGCGCAGGGTCAGGTACTGGAAGACCGCGAAGCCCTTGTGAAACTGTTGCAGATACTCAGCCAACAGCAGCAGCATTAATGTTTCTCCCCGCTGGCGCCGCACAGTGCGGCCACGACGTTTTCCATCGCAGCGCTGCGCGAGCCCTTGATCAAGATAGTGGTGTCGCTGACGGCCTCGGCCTTGACGGCTTCGATCAGGTCAGCTTGAGTGGCGAAATGGCGGCCATTGGTACCGAATGCCTTAACGGCGTAGGCCATGTTGGTGCCCACCGCGTATAGCGCATCGACCTTGCCACGTGCGTAGTCACCCACCTGGCGGTGACCTTCCTCGGCCCATTGCCCCAGTTCGCCGATATCCCCGAGCACCAGGACGGTGCGGCCGGAAAAGCCGGCGAGTATATCAATGGCGGCACACATCGAGGTGGGATTTGCGTTGTAGCTGTCGTCGATCACCCGCGCGCCGCTGGCCGCAATCTGCGCAACGGTACGGCCCTTGACCGGTTGCACGGCGCCAAGACCAGCGGCGATGCCGCTCAGGCTCAGACCAACGGCATGGGCTGCTGCTGCTGCGGCCAGGGCGTTGCTGACGTTATGGGTGCCGAGCAGGTTCAATTGCACCGGGACGCTGCCATCCGGGCCATGCAGGGTGAACGAGGGGCAACCACGGGCGTCGCGGCCAATATCGCTGGCGTGGAAGTCGGCCTGCGGATTGTCCAGCGCAAAGCTGATAACGCGATGATTGCCCGCGCGCTGGCGCCAGATGTCGAACGCCTTGTCGGCCAGGTTGAGGATGGCCGTGCCACCCTCGCCCAGGCCTTCGAGGATCTCGCCCTTGGCCTCGACGATCTTCTCCGGGCCCCCGAACTCGCCGACGTGGGCGGTACCGGCGTTGTTGATGATGACCACCTGCGGCCGGGTCAGGCCGACGGTGTAGCGGATCTCGCCGATGCGCGAGGCCCCCAGTTCGATCACCGCGGCGCTGTGCTCCGGGGCGATCTCCAGCAGGGTCAGCGGTGCGCCGAGGTCATTGTTGAGGTTGCCGCGGGTGGCATGCACCGGCCCGCGGGTACGCAGGATCGCGGCGAGCATTTCCTTGACCGTGGTCTTGCCGCTGGAGCCAGTAATGGCCACCACCGGCTTGTCGAAGGCAGCACGATTCAGCGCGCCGAGCTGGCCAAGCGCTACACGGCAGTCGGCAACCACCAGTTGCGGCAGATCGACATCGGTGATTTCGCGCTCGACCAGCGCGGCAACCGCCCCCTTGGCCTTCACATCGACCAGGTAGTCATGGCCATCGAAGCGCGGCCCGCTGAGGGCGACGAACAGTTGACCGGCAGCGACGCTACGGCTGTCGATGCTGACGCCGGTGAAACTGGCGTCGGCGCCTGCCAGGCGTGCGTTCAATGCAGCAGTCAGCTGGCTGAGCATCATGGGCTTAAGCATGTGGAGCCTCCCAGGCGGCTAGGGCCTTCTCGGCTTCGACCAGATCGGAGAAGTCATGGCGCTCGCCATTGATCTCCTGGTAATCCTCGTGGCCCTTGCCGGCCAGGACGATCACATCCTCGGCAGCAGCAGTGGCGACCAGATGGGCAATGGCCAGGCCACGGCCAGCGACGAACTCCACGCTGTCGGGCTGGGCAAAGCCGGGGCGAATGTCATCGAAGATGCGCTGCGGATCCTCGGTACGCGGGTTGTCATCAGTCACCAGCACACGATCGGCCAGGCGCTCGGCGACTGCCGCCATCAGCGGGCGCTTGCCGGCGTCACGATCACCACCACAGCCGAACAGGCACAGCAACTTGCCGTGGGCGTGCGGGCGCAATGCCTCGAGTACCTTTTCCAGGGCATCCGGGGTGTGGGCGTAGTCGACCACCACCAACGGCTTTTTACCGCCACCCAGGCGCTGCATGCGGCCGACCGGCCCCTGCAACTGCGGGGTGACTTTGAGAATTTCGTCCAGCGAATAGTCCAGCGCCAGCAGGGTAGCCACCGCCGCCAGCATGTTGCTCAGGTTGAAGCGCCCCAGCAGCTGGCTACGCAGGCTGCGTTCGCCCTGTGCGGTGACGAGGGTGGCACGCACGCCATCATCGTCGAACGTGGCCTCGCGGCAGAACAGCGAAGCGTCCGGGTTTTCCAGGCTGTAGCTGAGCAGCCGGGTCTCGATATGATCGGTACTCGGGCGGCGGGCGAAGTCGGCAGCCAGGCGGCGTCCGAACTCATCATCCAGGTTGACCACCTGGCAACGCAGGCTCGGCCAGGCGAACAGCTTGGCCTTGGCGGCCTCATAGGCCTCCATGCTGCCGTGATAGTCCAGGTGATCGCGCGACAGGTTGGTCATCACCGCGATATCGAACTCCAGCGCGGCGACGCGCCCCTGCTCGAGGGCGTGAGAGGACACTTCCATGGCCACGGCCCTGGCACCCGCCTTTTTCAGGTCGTTCAGGGTCGACTGCACCGCGATGGGGTCCGGCGTGGTCAAGCGGCCACTCTGCAATTCACCGTAGAAACCGGTGCCCAGGGTGCCGATCAGCCCGCAACGCTGACCAAGGGCGTCGAGCGCCTGGGCCACCAGCTGGGTGACGCTGGTCTTGCCGTTGGTACCGGTGACACCCACCAGGTTCAACTGGCGGCTGGGTTCGCCATAGAAGCGCCCGGCGATCTGCGACAGCTGGCCTATCAGCCCCTTGACCGGGATCAGCGGCACGTCGGTAAGCGGCAACACGCAGGTGCCCTGCTCTTCATAGGCGACCGCAGCGGCGCCACGGGCCAGCGCGTCGGCAATATGCTCACGGCCGTCGACCTTGGCGCCCGGCACGGCGAGGAACAGATCGCCCTGGCGCACCTGGCGGCTGTCCAGGGTCAGCTCGCGGATCAACGGATCGCGGCTGGCATGGGCGAACAGTTTGCTCAATGGCATCGTCATCAACCTCGCCCTCCCTTGGCGGGTACTGCGCTGGCTTGCTGCGTCGAGGGCGGCAGGTTGTCCGGCGGTACATTCATCAGGCGCAGGGTGCCCGACATCACTTTGCTGAATACGGGTGCCGAGACCAGGCCGCCGAAGTAGCCGCCCTTGCTCGGCTCGTCGATGACCACGACGATGGCATAGCGCGGGTCGCTCATCGGGCCGAAGCCGGCGAACAGCGAACGGTAGGCGTTTTCGGTGTAGCCCTTGGAGCCGACGGTGGCTTTACGCGCCGTACCGGACTTGCCACCCACGTGGTAGAACGGCACCTGGGCACGGAATACCCCGCGCGGTGCTTCGATTACCTGCTGCAGCATGCCCTGCACGGTTTCGGCGGTTTCCTTGGGGATCGCCTGGACCGATTCCGGGGCCTTGTCGACCTTGAGGATCGACAGCGGCACCATCTTGCCGTCGTTGGCCAGTGCGGCGTAGGCATGCACCAGTTGCAGGGCTGTCACCGACACGCCGTAGCCATACGACAAGGTCGCGGTCTCGGCCTTGCGCCACTCGCGGTGGTTGGGCAGGTTGCCGACACGCTCGCCGGGGAAGCCGAGGCCGGTGTACTGGCCCAGGCCTACCTGGGACATGACCCGGTAGATGGCCTCGCCACCGATATCGAAGGCGATCTTGCTCATGCCGACGTTGGACGAGTTGATCAGGATGCCAGTCAGGTCGAGGATCGGACCCTCGCTGCGCGACACGTCCTTGATGGTGTAGCGGCCGATTTGCAGGCTGCCCGGATAGACCTCGACCTTGTCGGTGACCTTCCAGCGGCCACTCTGCAAGGCGGCGCTCATCGAAATCGGCTTGACCGTCGAGCCCGGCTCGAACACATCGATGATCGCCCGGTTGCGCATCGCGGCCGGGAACATGCTGCGGCGGTTGTTCGGGTTGTAGGTCGGCTGGTTGACCATGGCCAGGACCTCGCCGGTCTTGACGTCCATGATCACCAGGCTGCCGGCCTTGGCTTCCTGCTCGGCAATGGCGTTGCGCAGCTCACGGGTGGCCAGGTACTGCAGACGCAGGTCTATCGACAACGCCAAGGTCTTGCCGGCCTTGGCGTTCTTGGTTACCTGGATGTCCTTGATCAGCCGGCCACGCCGGTCCTTGATCACCTGCCGCTTGCCGGGCACCCCGGCGAGCCATTCGTCGTAGGCGAGTTCGACGCCTTCACGACCATGGTCATCCAGGTCGGTGAAACCGACCATGTGCGCGGTGACGTCACCGGCCGGATAGAAACGGCGGAACTCTTCGAGGCCGTAGACGCCCGGAACCTTCAGGTCGAGGACGTGCTGGCCCTGCTCCGGGGTCAGGCCGCGGACCAGGTAGATGAACTCCTTGCTCGCCTGCTGGGTAAGCCGCTCGCTCAGCTGCTGCGGGTTCTGCCCGAGCGCGGCGGCCAGCTGTGGCCAGCGGTCCTTGGCCGCTTGCATTTCCTTGGGGTTGGCCCACAAGGTGGTGACGGGCGTACTGACAGCCAGCGGCTCGCCGTTGCGATCGGTGATCAGCCCGCGGTGCGCGGGGATGGGAATATGGCGCAGGCTGCGGGCGTCGCCCTGCCCCTTGAGGAAGTCGCGGTCGACGACCTGCAGGTCGATGATGCGCCAGCAGATGGC
Source organism: Pseudomonas sp. FG36 (assembly GCF_057809275.1). Taxonomy (NCBI): domain Bacteria; kingdom Pseudomonadati; phylum Pseudomonadota; class Gammaproteobacteria; order Pseudomonadales; family Pseudomonadaceae; genus Pseudomonas; species Pseudomonas sp. FG36. The sequence goes on along the minus strand of NZ_JBMDJQ010000013.1, from coordinate 75,788 downwards.
ACCAACCATCAGCGCCAGCAAACCGATCACCACCCGGAAGCGCCAGGGGTAGAGTGCGCCTTCGAGCTTCATCATGGCGCCACCATCCGCACTTCGTCAGCGGCGGGCACGCGCATCCTGAGCTGCTCCGAGGCCAGGCTCTCGATACGGCTGGAGGCAGTCCAGGTGCTTTGCTCGAGGATCAACCGGCCCCACTCGGCCTGGGCCTTGTCGCGCTCGTTCAGTTCACCGTACAGGGTGTTGAGCAACTGACGGTTCCAGTGGGCGCTGTAGGAAACGGCGATCGACGAAATCAGGACGGCGACGAACAGCAGAAGCATCAGGAAGCTTCCGCCTGGCAGCGGCTTGGCAAACAGCCTGCTCACCGCAACTTCTCCGCTACCCGCATCACGGCGCTGCGCGACCGCGGGTTGGCCTTGAGTTCGGCTTCGGAGGCGAACTGCGCCTTGCCGATCAATTTGATCTTCGGCTCGAAGGCCTTGTGCTGGACCGGCAGGTTGCGCGGCAAATTGTCTGCCTCGCCCTTGACCAGCTTGCGCATGAACAGTTTGACGATACGGTCTTCCAACGAGTGGAAGCTGATCACTGCCAGGCGGCCACCCACCTCAAGGGCGTCGAGCGCGGCTTCAAGGCCGGTCTCGAGGTCGCCAAGCTCGTTGTTGACATGGATACGCAGGCCCTGGAAGGCGCGGGTCGCAGGGTTCTTGCCCTTTTCCCAGGCCGGGTTGGCGACCTTGAGCACTTCCGCCAGGTCGGCGGTACGGGTGAACGGCTGCTTCTCGCGGCGCTCGACCACTGCGCGCGCCATGCGACCGGCGAAGCGCTCCTCGCCGTACTCCTTGAACACGCGGGCAATTTCTTCGACAGGGGCAGTGGCGACGAACTCGGCGGCGCTGATGCCCTGGCCCGGGTTCATGCGCATGTCCAGCGGGCCGTCGTTGAGGAAGCTGAAGCCGCGCTCGGGGTCGTCCAGTTGCGGCGAGGATACGCCCAGGTCGAGCAGAATGCCGCTGACCTTGCCGTCCAGGCCGCGAGCGCGCACTTCGTCGCCGAGTTCGGCAAAGCTGCGCTGCACAATGACAAAGCGGCCGTCTTCGGCCGCCAGCGCTTGCCCGGTGGCAATCGCCTGAGGATCCTTGTCGAACCCCAGCAACCGCCCTTGCGGCCCGAGCTTGCTGAGGATCAGGCGGCTGTGGCCGCCACGCCCGAAGGTGCCGTCCAGATAGCAACCGTCGGCGCGCAGGGCCAATGCCTCGACGGCTTCGTCGAGGAGGACGGTGATGTGGTTGAAGCCGCTATCTATGGTCACAGGATCAGGTCACGCAAATCATCGGGCATGGCGCCCGGTTGTTGAATAGCTGCAAGGTCGGCTGCCGAAACCGCGTTCCAGGCATCCTCATCCCACAGCTGGAATTTGTTCAGCTGCCCCACCAACATCGCCTTCTTGTCCAGCTTGGCGTACTCACGCAGGCGGGGCGGCACCAGGAAACGCCCGCTGCCATCGAGCTCCAGGTCCACCGCATTGCCGATCAGCAAACGCTGCAGGCGACGGTTTTCCTCACGCAACGACGGCAAGGCACGCAACTTGGCTTCTATCTGTTCCCACTCATCGAGGGGATAAACACACAAGCAGGGGTCAACGGCGTCGATGGTCACGATCAATTGACCATTGCAACGCGAATCGAGCTCGTCACGGTACCGGCTCGGCATGGCGAGACGGCCCTTTGCATCGAGGCTGACGGCGTTGGCTCCGCGGAACACGGCTGCGATTCCCCACAATGTTAGCTTTTTTGTGCCAGAAAACCCACTTCATCCCACTTTCTGCCACTTGCGCACACTATAGGAATCCGCCCGCCACACCGTCAAGGCACGTTCATAAGGAAATCCCTTACAGGACGGCGATTTAGCGCAACAAAGGAAGGTAGAAGGATTACAGGAGGGAAAAACTGACGGAAAAAATCAAACACACTCAAGCGGATAGAGTGAGAAGTTAAAGTAATTTATTAAGAGTAAGATTTTTTCGGTATTACCAGGACGCATCTGCTGTCGATTCAAGCAGGAAAGGAGAGGTGGAGAGTCGATCTGTAAGCCGGGTTTTGTCGAGGACAGTCATTCCTCTACGACGGCCATCACTGGACGCCTCTAGCAACCTACCCGGTTCCGACGCGGGCCACGCCGTATGGAACCCTATTTGGTCTTGCTCCGAGTGGGGTTTACCTAGCCACGGACTGTTGCCAGCCGTGCGGTGCGCTCTTACCGCACCTTTTCACCCTTACCGGCACCGAAGTGCTTAGGCGGTTATTTTCTGTGGCACTTTCCGTAGGCTCGCGCCTCCCAGGCGTTACCTGGCACTCTGCCCTATGGAGCCCGGACTTTCCTCCCCCGCCTTTTGCGGAACAAAAGACGGCAGCGACTGTCCGATCGACTCTCCGCCGCCAAGGTTACCGGTAGCAGCGCTCAAGAACAAGCGGCGCGACCATTAATACCATTATGCCACTAATGGGCTTTCTGCTTTTCCAGGGCCAACTGATAGAGCAGGTTCTTGCGCACCCCGGTGATCTCGGCCGCCAGCGCCGCTGCTTTCTTCAACGGCAGCTCGGCCAGCAGCAGATCCAGCACCCGCTGCGCCTCGGCGCTGATCGCCTGCTCGCCCTCCGGCGCGCTCCAACCGGCCACCAGCACCACACACTCGCCACGCTGCTGATTGCTGTCACCCTGTACGAATGCGCGCAACTCGGCCAACGGCAAGCCTTTGAGGGTTTCGAAAGTCTTGGTGATCTCGCGCGCCAGCAGCGCCGGGCGCTCGCCACCGAACACCGCCTCCATGTCTTCAAGGCACTCGAGGATCCGGTGTGGCGCCTCGTAGAAAATCAGGGTGCGCGGCTCTTCCTTGACCTGCTCCAGACGCGCACGGCGCCCGGCGGCCTTGGCCGGCAGGAAGCCTTCAAAGATGAAGCGGTCCGACGGCAACCCAGCCGCCGACAGCGCGGCGATCAACGCACAGGCGCCCGGCACCGGCACCACCTGCACGCCCGCAGCACGCGCCTGGCGCACCAGGTGATAGCCCGGATCGGAAATCAGCGGCGTGCCGGCATCAGACACCAGCGCCACATCGTCGCCGGCCAGCAGGCGAGTGATGAAACGCCCGCCCTCGTCACGCTCGTTGTGTTCATGACAGGCGGCCAGTGGCGTATCGATGCCGAAATGCTGCAGCAGACGCACCGAGTGGCGGGTGTCCTCGGCGGCGATCAGGCTGACATCCGCCAGCACCTTCAGCGCCCGGGCGCTCATGTCGTCGAGGTTGCCGATGGGCGTGGCAACGACGTAAAGCTTGCCCAACGTGGATTTCGAAACCCCTGCAACATCAGTCACTGCGCACACCTGCTTTCCGGATCAAAGGTCGCCATTGTAGCCCGAGCACCAGTAACAGGGCGCAAAGAACTTCGCCCCGGGCACACCACGGGCCACCTATAGTGAAGGTTCAGTGTCGGCGAGATCGCGCCGTGCCCCCCGCTTGGGTACAATTGCCGGCCAACTTGATCGAGTAACAGGACCTTTACATGATCGCTTGTCTGCGGCTGCTCACAGCCCTCTGCCTCGCTGCCCTGCTGGCAGCCTGCGCCAGCTCGCCCTCATCCAGCCTGGGCGAACTGCCACGCACCCCGGACGCCAGCATCGAGCAACTGCTCGAGAAGGCGGCCTCCAGCAAGTCCGCCGAGGATGCGGCCCTGCTGCGCTTGAGCGCCGCGGACCTGGCATACAAGCAAAAGGATTTCCCGCGCGCCGCGCGGATTCTCGAGCAGGTCCCGCTGGAGCCGCTCAAGCCCGCCCAGCAGGTGTTCGCCTCCACCCTGGCCGCCGAGCTCGCCATGAGCCGCAACCAGCCCAAGGCCGCCCTGACCGCCCTCGCCCACCCGAGCCTGCAGCGCGTCGGCGAACTGCCGACCGAGCAGCAGGCCCGCACCTACAGCGTTCATGCCGCCGCCCTCGAAGCCGACGGCCAGGCCCTGGCCGCCGCCCAGCAGCGCGTACTGCTGGCCCCCCTGCTCAGCGGCCAGGCCGCCAGCGCCAACAATGACGCCATCTGGGCCCTGGTCGCCTCGCTGCCCGCCGAACAGCTGCAGCAGCCGGCCGCCGAAGAGCCCCTGGCCGGCTGGACCAGCCTGGCCCTGGCCGTGAAGCGCGCCGGCACCCTGGAACAGCAACAGGCCGCCATCGACACTTGGCGCCAGCAGCATCCCGAGCACCCGGCAGCCAAGCAATTGCCGACAGCCCTGGTCAAGCTCAAGGAGCTGGCCAGCCAGCCACTGACCAAGATCGCCCTGCTGCTGCCCCAGGAAGGTCCGCTGGCCGGTGTCGCCCGCGCCCTGCGCGATGGCTTCATGGCCGCCCACTTCCAGGCCCAGCAAGGTGGCCAGCCCGCCCCTGCGGTACAAGTGTTCGACAGCTCGCGCATCACCTCGCTCGACGACTTCTACCGCCAAGCCCAGGCTGCCGGCGTGCAACTGGTGGTCGGCCCGCTGGAAAAGCCGCTGGTCAAGAAGCTCGCCGCTTACCCGCAACTGCCTATCACCACCCTGGCCCTGAACTACGCCGACGCCGGCCAGAAAGCGCCGCCACAGCTGTTCCAGTTCGGCCTGGCCGCCGAGGACGAAGCCCGCGAAGTGGCGCGCCGTGCCCGCGCCGACGGCATGGTTCGCGCCGTAGCCCTGGTACCGAGCGGTGAATGGGGCGACCGCGTACTCGCCGCCTTCCGCCAGGACTGGGAAGGCAATGGCGGTACCCTGATCACCGCGCAGCGCATCGCCCAGCCCGTCGCCCTCGCCCAGCAGATCGCCGATCTGTTCCAGCTGCGCCAGAGCGAAGGCCGCGCCAAGAGCCTGCAGAGCACCGTTGGCGGCACCATCGCCGCGCAGCCTTCGCGCCGCCAGGACATCGACTTCATCTTCCTCGCCTCGACGCCGCAGCAGGCCCAGCAGATCAAGCCGACGCTGAACTTCCAGTACGCCGGTGACGTGCCGGTCTACGCCACCTCCAACCTGTACAGCGCCAGCGGTGACGTGAACCAGTACAACGACATGAACGGCATCCGCTTCTGCGAAACGCCTTGGTTGCTGGACACCACCAACAGCCTGCGTCAGCAAGTCGTGCAGCAGTGGCCCCAGGCCGCCGGCAGCCTCGGCCGCCTGTACGCCATGGGCGTCGACGCCTACAGCCTGGCTCCGCGCCTCGGCCAGCTCAAGGCACTGCCGGACAACCGCGTCGAAGGCCTGTCCGGTAGCCTGAGCATGAACCCCAGCCAGCGCATCGAACGCCAGCTGCCATGGGCCGAATTCGCCGGTGGCCAGGTCAAGCGCCTGCCGGACACTCCTCGCTGATGCCCGGCGCATCGCCCAGCCTTACCGGCCAGGCAGCCGAAGATTACGCCCTTGAATACCTTCAAGGGCAAGGTCTGCGGCTGCTGGAGCGCAACTGGCGATGCAAGGGGGGCGAGCTCGATCTGGTCATGCTCGATGCCGATACAGTAGTATTCGTCGAAGTCCGCTACCGGTTGCATGCGGAGTTCGGCGGAGCGCTCGCCAGTATCGATGGGCGCAAGCAGCAACGACTGGCGCTTGCCGCCAACCTCTTCCTGCAGCACGAACCCCGCTGGGCCACCCGCCCCTGCCGCTTCGACGTTATCGCCCTGCAGGGCCGGGGGCATGCGGGGCAACCGCTTCAATGGCTGAAAAATGCCTTCGAATGCTGAACCCAATTCGATTTTCTAGCTCTATGTTTCGCGGGCTGGTCACTGTTGCGCGTAGCAAAGGCCACCGCCCCTCTTAAGGTCACCCAGATGGACATGCAATCCCGAATTCGCCGGCTGTTTCAGGCCAGCATCGACACCAAGCAACAGGCAATGGACATCCTGGCACCCCACATCGAGCAGGCCAGCCTGGTCATGGTCAACGCCCTGCTCAACGACGGCAAGATGCTCGCGTGCGGCAATGGCGGCTCGGCCGGCGATGCCCAGCACTTCTCCTCGGAGTTGCTCAACCGCTTCGAGCGCGAGCGTCCGAGCCTGCCGGCCATCGCCTTGACCACCGACAGCTCCACACTGACCTCGATCGCCAACGACTACAGCTACAACGAAGTCTTCTCCAAGCAGATTCGCGCCCTGGGCCAGCCCGGCGATGTGCTGCTGGCGATCTCCACCAGCGGTAATTCGGCCAACGTGATCCAGGCGATCCAGGCCGCCCATGACCGCGAAATGATTGTTGTCGCCCTGACCGGGCGCGATGGCGGCGGCATGGCCTCGCTGCTGCTGCCCGAGGACGTCGAGATCCGCGTCCCCGCCACGGTCACCGCGCGCATCCAGGAAGTCCACCTGCTGGCGATCCACTGTCTGTGCGACCTGATCGACAGCCAACTGTTCGGGAGTGAAGAATGATCTCCAAGCGTATCGGCCTGATGGCCCTGACCCTATGCCTCGGCATATCGGGCTGCAGTTCCGTGCTCACCTCGGCGCGCAACTCGCCTATCGAGGATGACCGCGGTACCCGCACCATCGGCAGCAAGATCGATGACTCGCTGATCGAGACCAAGGTCTCGGTCAACATCGCCAAGGCCAACCCGGAGCTGGACAAGGGCTCGCACATTGTCGTCAGCAGCTACAACGGTGTCGTGCTGCTTGCCGGCCAGACCCCCCGCGCCGATCTCAAGTCCCTCGCTGAGCAGACCGCCGGCCAGGTGCAGCGAGTCAAGAAGGTGCACAACGAGCTGCAAGTCATTCAGCCGTCGTCGATCCTGGCGCGCAATAACGACGCCTGGCTGACCACCAAGATCAAGACCCAGATGCTGACCGACGAGAGCGTGCCCAGCTCGCGCATCAAGGTGATCACCGAAAACGGCATCGTCTACCTGCTCGGCCTGGTAAGACAGCAAGAGGCCAACGCTGCCACCAATGTGGTGCAAGGTGTGTCGGGCGTGCAGAAGATCGTCAAGCTGTTCGAGTACATCGACTGACAACCCCTTGGCGAGCGTCGGGACGCTCGCCTTTTTCACTCTGATCCAGGAAGTACCCCATGAAAAAGCTGCTGCTGCCCGCCCTGCTGATCGGCACCTTCGCCACCCTGGCCGGCTGCTCCACTCCGAGCGTGATCACCCTCAACGATGGCCGCGAACTGCAGACCACCGACACGCCGCACTTCGACCGCAACTCCGGCTTCTACGAGTTCAAGCAACTGGATGGCAAGCCGACCCGCATCAACAAGGACCAGGTGCAGAGCATCAAGGACCTGTAATTGCGGCAGTAATGAAAAAGGCGATCCCTGCGGATCGCCTTTTTTGTTCCTGCCTGTTACTTCACGACTTTCAGGCTCGGACGACCACTCGGACGCGGCGGCTCGGGCGGACCATCGTCATCCGGCTCGACACCATTGTCCTCAAGGTCATCCTCGTCCGCGAGCGGCGGCTCCAGCTCGAAGACCATGCCCTGGCCATTCTCCCGGGCGTAGATCCCCAGGATGGCGCCAATCGGCACATACAGCGTGTGCGCCACGCCACCGAAGCGCCCTTCGAAGCTCACCGCCTCGTTGTCCATGTGCAGGCTGCGCACGGCACTGGGGGAGATGTTCAGGACGATCTGGCCATCGCTGGCGAAACCTTGTGGCACCTGGACCGCCGGGTATTCGGCGTTGACCAGCATATGGGGCGTGCAATCGTTGTCGACGATCCACTCGTACAGCGCGCGAACCAGATAGGGGCGACTGGAGTTCATCAACGGCTCCTCTTTAAACCTTGCGCATTTCACGTTCGGTAGCAGACAGGCTCGCCTGGAAGGGCTCGCGGGCGAACTGTCGCTCCATGTAATCCAGCAGCGGCTTGGCCTGCCGCGGCAATTCGATACCCATCACCGGCAAGCGCCAGAGTATGGGCAGTAGACAGCAATCGACCAGACTCTGCTCCTCACTCATGAAGCAGGCCATTTCAGCGAACAGCGGGGCCACGCCCGTCAGGCTCTCGCGCAACTCCTTGCGCGCCTGGGTCCGTGCCGGCTCGCTGCTGCGCGAGTCCAGCACGGTGTCGGCCAGGCTGCACCAGTCGCGCTGGATGCGGTGCATCAGCAGGCGACTGTTGCCGCGGGCCACCGGATAAACCGGCATCAGCGGCGGGTGTGGGTAACGCTCCTCGAGGTACTCCATCACCACGCTCGACTCGTACAACGCCAGATCGCGATCGACCAGGGTCGGCAGGCTGCCGTAAGGGTTCACTTCGACCAGCTTGGGCGGCAGGCGATTGCTGTCGACATCGATGATCTGCACTGTGACGCCCTTCTCCGCGAGCACCAGGCGTACCCGATGGGAGTAATGGTCAGCAGGGTCGGAATAGCAGGCTAACCTGTTGGTTGCGCCCATGTAGCGCCTCCTCGTACGGGATGCTTGTAATACTGCAAATGAAAACGCGCCCGGGGTGGCCCCGCGACATGGGTGGGGCACCCCGGGCGCGTTCAACTACCAGAAACTACTGCGTGATCAGTGCACGTCCTTCCAGTATTCGCGCTTGAGCAAGTAGGCGAACACGAAGAAGAAAGCCAGGTACAGCAACACGTAGGTACCGATGCGCTGGCTTTCCAGTTTGACCGGGTTGGCCGAATAGGCCAGGAAGGTCACCAGGTTCTTGACCTTCTCGTCGAACTGCTCGGTCGTCAGGGTACCGGATTTCTCCTCGACGGTCAGCTGGTCGCACGCTTCATGGGTCAATGGGCTGCCGGTCAGCGGGTCATATTGCTTCTTGCCGTCGACCACACTCTGCACCTGCTTGCAGCCAATCACCTGGTTGCCCTGCAGGCCAACCAGCACGTTTGGCATGCCGACGTTGGGGAAGACCTTGTTGTTCACCCCGTATGGCCGCGTCTTGTCTTCATAGAAACTGCGCAGGTAGGTGTACAACCAGTCGTTGCCACGCACCCGGGCAACCAGGGTGAGGTCGGGCGGCGCGGCGCCGAACCAGGTCTTGGCATCGTTGGGTTGCATGCCGATCTTCATGTGGTCGCCGATCTTGGCGCCGGTGAACACCAGGTTTTCGAGCATCAGCTCGTGGGGGATCCCCAGGTCGTCGGCAACACGCTCGTAACGCTGGAACTTGGCGCTGTGGCACCCCATGCAATAGTTGGCGAAGGTGCGCGCGCCATCCTGCATCGCGGCCTTGTCGGTCAGGTCGATATCGACCTTGTCCAGCTCCAGGCCGTGCTCGGCGGCGAACGAAAGGCCAGGCATCAATGCCAGCAAGCATACTGCAATAAACTTTTTCATCAGCCAGTCACCCTTTCCGGAACCGGTTTGGTCTTCTCGAGCCTTGTGTAGAACGGCATCAGCAGGAAGTAGGCGAAGTACAACACCGTGCACACCTGCGACAGCAAGGTACGCCCCGGGGTCGGCGCCAGCACGCCCAGCACGCCAAGGATGACGAAGGACACGCAGAACACCAGCAACCAGATCTTGCTCAGCCAGCCCTTGTAGCGCATCGAGCGTACGGGGCTGCGGTCGAGCCAGGGCAACACGAACAGCACAGCAATGGCGGCACCCATGGCGATGACCCCGAACAGTTTGTCGGGCACCGCGCGCAGGATCGCGTAGAACGGTGTGAAGTACCACACAGGGGCGATATGCTCAGGCGTCTTGAAGGCGTTGGCCTGCTCGAAGTTCGGTTTTTCCAGGAAGTAGCCACCCATTTCCGGGAAGAAGAACACCACGGCACAGAACACGAAGAGGAACACCACGACACCGGCGATATCCTTGACGGTGTAGTACGGGTGGAACGGGATGCCATCCAGCGGAATGCCGTTCTCGTCCTTCTTCTTCTTGATGTCCACGCCATCGGGGTTGTTCGAACCCACTTCGTGCAGCGCCAGGATGTGCAGCACGACCAGGCCCAGGATCACGATCGGCAGGGCCACCACGTGCAAGGCGAAGAAGCGGTTCAGGGTGATGCCGGAGATCAGGTAGTCACCACGGATCCACTGAGTCAGGTCATCACCGATCACCGGGATCGCGCCGAACAGCGAGATGATCACCTGGGCACCCCAGTACGACATCTGCCCCCAGGGCAGCAGGTAGCCCATGAACGCCTCGGCCATCAGCGCCAGGTAGATCAGCATGCCGAACAGCCAGACCAGCTCGCGAGGCTTCTGGTAGGAGCCGTAGAGCAGCCCGCGGAACATGTGCAGGTAGACCACGATGAAGAACGCCGAGGCGCCGGTGGAGTGCAGGTAGCGCAGGATCCAGCCGTACTCGACGTCGCGCATGATGTACTCGACCGAGGCGAAGGCCTCTTCCGCCGAGGGGGTGAAACTCATGGTCAGCCACACGCCGGTGACGATCTGGTTGACCAGCACCAGCAATGCCAGCGAGCCGAAGAAGTACAGGAAGTTGAAGTTCTTGGGCGCGTAATACTTGCTTAGATGGTCTTCCCACATCTTCGTCGCGGGGAAGCGCGCATCGATCCACTCCATGAACTTGCTCATCATGCGTTCTCCTGATCGACGCCGATGACGATGATTTCGTCCGACTCGTACGAGTGCGGTGGCACTGGCAGGTTGAGAGGCGCCGGCTGGGATTTGTAGACACGCCCGGCAAGGTCGTAGTGCGAACCGTGGCAGGGGCAGAAATAGCCACCGACCCACTTCGGCCCCAGGTCAGCCGGGGCGACCTCAGGGCGGAAGGTCGGCGAGCAACCCAGGTGCGTGCACAGGCCGACCAGGATGAGAATCTCGGGCTTGATCGAGCGGACTTGCGGGTCGACGTAGGTGGGCTGCACCGACGCCTTGGATTCAGGATCGGACAGCTCGCCGGTGATCTTTTTCAGATTACCGAGGATCTCCTCCGTTCGCCGCACGATGAATACAGGTTGCCCACGCCATTCAGCTACCATCTGCTGACCGGGCTCGACCTTGGCGATATTGACCTTCACCGGTGCCCCTGCGGCTTTCGCCTTGGCACTGGGAAACCATGACCCCACGAACGGTACCGCTGCCCCCACTGCCCCCGCTGCCCCGACCACGGATGTCGCGGCTACGAGGAAGCGGCGCCGGCCTGCGTTGACGCCGTCATTGCTCATTCAGTCCTCTCCCATCAGCTTGCTTGGCCTGTTTGAACAGGCATCTACTTAGGTACGTCTGTGGCACTAAAAATTGGCCGCAATGGTAAGGAACAAATCCACACGCTGACAAGGTGATTACCCGCTCGTCGGGCCACTACCCTCGCTTTGCTTGATCTGCGTCTATGCGACAAACGGCCACGGACTAGCAGACAGGTTAGTTGAAGACATAAAAAAAGCCCGGTTCCAAAAAGGAACCGGGCTTTTTTCGACTGCCGAAGCGGTATTAACGCTTGGAGTACTGAGGACGCTTACGCGCTTTACGCAGACCCACTTTCTTACGCTCAACTTCACGAGCGTCGCGGGTGACGTAGCCAGCACGACGCAGAGCGCCACGCAGGGTTTCGTCGTATTCCATCAGGGCGCGGGTGATGCCGTGGCGGATTGCACCGGCCTGACCGCTGACACCACCACCGGAAACGGTGACGTAGATGTCGAACTTCTCAACGGTTTCGGTCAGTTCCAGCGGCTGGCGAACAACCATGCGAGCGGTTTCGCGGCCGAAGAACACGTCCAGAGAACGGTTGTTGATGGAGATGTTACCGGTACCTGGACGCAGGAAAACGCGAGCGGTTGCGGTCTTGCGACGGCCAGTGCCGTAGTTTTGAGTCGCCGACATAATGAACTATCCCGTTAGATCTTCAGTTCTTGAGGCTGCTGAGCAGTGTGTGGGTGAGCAGCACCCGCGTACACTTTCAGCTTGCGGTACATGTCGCGACCCAGCGGGTTCTTCGGCAGCATGCCTTTGACCGCGGTTTCGATAACACGCTCAGGGGCCTTGGCGATCAACTTCTCGAAGTTGATTTCCTTGATACCGCCCGGGAAGCCGGAGTGGGAGTAGTACATCTTGTCGGAAGACTTGGCACCAGTCACACGGATTTGCTCGGCGTTGATGACGACGATGTAGTCGCCGGTGTCAACGTGAGGGGTGTATTCTGGCTTGTGCTTGCCACGCAGGCGGCTAGCGATTTCGGTAGCCAGACGACCCAGGGTCTGACCAGCGGCGTCGACTACGAACCACTCGCGCTTTACTGTTTCCGGTTTAGCAGTAAAAGTTTTCATTCTCTAAAGCCTCAGAGGCCGCCCAGCGAAAAATAGACGGCGAATCTTACTGGATAGTGCACAGCTTGCCAAGGGCAAGCGCGCAGCCGAACGCTGACGCTTTTGGGGGCTCGGGTCGGGCACGCCAATGTTCGACAAGGGTTCCCTGCGTGGTGGTGCATCACTTCCGCCACACGGAGAGGGGCAGAATTATCCAGATTGCAGGAAAAATTTCAACCTGCTTTTATGGTCATCTTTGCCATGGAGCGTCTACCCGATGGAATACCGCAAGCTCGGCCGTACCGACCTCGACGTCAGCGCCCTGTGCCTGGGCACCATGACCTGGGGCGAACAGAACACCCAGGAGCAGGCCTTCGCCCAGATTGCCCTGGCCAAGGCCAGCGGCATCAACTTCATCGACACCGCCGAGATGTACCCGGTGCCACCGCGCCCGGAGACCTACGCAGCCACCGAACGCATCATCGGCAACTGGTTCGCCGCCAACGGCGACCGTGACGACTGGATCCTCGCCAGCAAGGTCGCCGGCCCCGGCAACGGCATCAGCCACATCCGCGACGGCCAGCTCAAGCACAACCGCCAGCACATCGTCGCCGCGCTGGACGAGAGCCTCAAGCGCCTGCAGACCGACCGCATCGACCTCTACCAGCTGCACTGGCCCGAGCGCAGCACCAACTTCTTCGGCAAGCTCGGCTACCAGCACCTGCCCCAGGACATCTTCACCCCGCTGGAGGAAACCCTGGAGGTGCTCGATGAACAGGTGCGCGCCGGCAAGATCCGCCACATCGGCCTGTCCAACGAAACCCCGTGGGGCACCCTGAAGTTCCTGCACCTGGCCGAAACCCGCGGCTGGCCCCGCGCGGTGTCGATCCAGAACCCCTACAACCTGCTCAACCGCAGCTTCGAGGTGGGCCTGGCAGAGGTGGCAATCCGCGAGCAGTGCGGTTTGCTGGCCTATTCACCGCTGGCCTTCGGCATGCTGTCGGGCAAGTACGAAAACGGCGCCCGCCCCGAACACGCCCGCCTGACCCTGTTCAGCCGCTTTGCCCGCTATTCCAATCCGCAGACCGTGGCCGCCTGCGGCCGCTACGTGCAACTGGCCCGCGAACACGGGCTGGACCCGGCGCAGATGGCGCTGGCGTTCGTGACCCGGCAGCCGTTCGTGACCAGCAATATCATCGGCGCGACGAACCTCGAGCAACTGCGCAGCAATATCAACAGCCAGGCGTTGAACCTGGGCGATGAACTGCTGGCGGCAATCGAGGCGGTCCATCAGGAGCAGCCGAACCCCGCGCCTTGATGCAACACAGACGCTGCACTGCTCTTTCGTGGGGTAGACACAATCGCCAAAAAATAAGACGATCCAGCCGGTGATTGACCACTCTACCCTATAAGAACAATGACAATGATGTTTACCCAACCCCCGGCGTCGCTGCGGCGCGTCAGCATCCTGGCCGTTGATAAAGTGTTCGCTTCGACACTGATGCAGGCCAAGGATTTCTTCCACCTGGCCAGCCTGCGCTACAGCAAGCAACTGGGCCTGGGCCTGCAACCGATGTTCGAGATCGGCCTGGTGAGCCCGGACGGTTTGCCCGTGGACAGCTTCAGCAACGTGCAGTTGCCGGTCGACAGCGGCCTCAACGATGCCGACGTGATCATCCTGCCGGCCTTCTGGGACGACTTCGACAACCTGCTGCAACGCTATCCGCAGGTACTGCCCTGGCTGCGCGCGCAGCATGCCCGTGGCGCGGTGCTGTGCGCCGAGGCCAGCGGCGTGTTCTGGCTGGCCGAGTCTGGACTGCTCGACGGCAAGGAGGCGACCACCTATTGGCGCTTCTTCAGCAGCTTCGCCGAGCGTTTCCCGAAGATCCGCCTGAACCAGGACAAGCACCTGACCGACGCCGACAATCTCTACTGCGCCGGCGGCACCACCTCGGCCTGCGACCTGTACATCTACCTGATCGAACGCTTCTGTGGCGCCAACGTGGCCCGCGCGGTGGCCCGCGACATCCTCTACGAGGTGCAGCGCAGCTATACCCCGGGGCGTATGGGCTTCGGCGGCCAGAAGCTGCACCAGGACCTGATCATCCTGCAGATCCAGCACTGGCTCGAAGAACACTTCGCCGACAAGTTCCGCTTCGAGGATGTGGCGCGCAACCACGGCATGAGCATCCGCAACTTCATGCGCCGCTTCCAGAGCGCCACCGGCGACAAGCCCCTGCACTACCTGCAGCGCCTGCGCATCGAGACCGCCAAGGGCCTGCTGTCGAGCACGCGCAAGAGCATCAAGACCATCAGCTACGAGGTGGGCTACGACGACGCGAGTTTCTTCGCCCGGCTGTTCCGCCAGCATACGGAGTTGTCGCCGAACCAGTATCGGCAGCAGTTCATGCAAGAGGCCTGAAAGGCCTCCCAGCTACAAGCCTCAAGCTACAAGCCACAAGAAAAAGCCAGAGCAGTACGCGAACTGCTCTGGCTTTTTCTTGTGGCTTGCAGCTAGAAGCTTGCAGCTGCCGTCAGGGCTTGTGCGCCCGCGACAGGAACTCGTGGGACTGCATCTCCAGCAGGCGGCTGAGCGTGCGCTGGAACTCGAAGCTCAGGCGCCCGCCGGTGTACAGGTCCTTGAGCTCCACCTCGGCCGAGATGATCAGCTTCACGTTGCGGTCGTAGAACTCGTCGACCATGTTGATGAAGCGCCGGGCGATGTCGTCGGTGGTCACGCCCATCTGCTCGACATTGCTCAGCAGCACGGCATGGAAGATCTTGCCCAGCTCGATGTAGTCGTTCTGGCTACGCGGCCCGTCGCACAGGGCGCGGAAGTCGAACCAGGCGACGTCATCGCAGGTGCGCAGGGCATGGATCTCACGGTTTTCGATCATCAGCACGTCATTTTCGACGGCCTGGGTGCACTCTGGGGTCAACGCCTTGAAGCTGGCGCGCAGGCTTTCATGCGCCGCGTCGTCGAGCGGGAAATGGAACAGCTCGGCCTGCTCCAGGTGACGCAGGCGATAGTCCACGCCGCTGTCGACGTTCACCACATCGGTGTACTGCTTGATCATGGCGATGGCCGGCAGGAAGCGCGCGCGCTGCAGGCCGTCCTTGTACAGGCCGTCCGGGACGATGTTGGAAGTGGCCACCAGCGACACGCCGTTCTTGAACAGCTCTTCCATCAGGGTGCCGAGGATCATGGCATCGGTGATATCGGAGACGAAGAACTCGTCGAAGCAGATCACCTTGGCTTCGTCGCTGAAGCGCTTGGCGATGATGGTCAGCGGGTTCTTCTCGCCCTTGAGGGTCTTCATCTCCTCGTGGACGCGCTTCATGAAGCGGTGGAAGTGCGTGCGCATCTTCTGCTTGAACGGCAGCGCTTCATAGAAGGTGTCGACCAGGTAGGTCTTGCCCCGGCCCACGCCGCCCCAGAAGTACAGGCCCTTGACCGGCGTCTGCTCCTTCTTGCCGAACAGCTTGCCGAACACGCCCGGCTTGTTGTTCTGCGCGTGTACCAGGTCGTCGTACAGGCGCTGCAGGTGACGCACCGCAGTTTCCTGCGCCGCGTCATGGAAGAAGTCGGGGCGTTTCAGATCGGCTTGGTATCGTTCTAGGGGCGTCATGATTTCGTTAGCGAGGCAACAAAAAACGGGCCGTCACTGTAGCGACCGGCCCGCTTAATGGCAATCAGACTTGCGTCAAAGTGACTCAGTCCGCCTGTGGCGCCAGGGCCTCGCGCAGGCTGGTGATGGCCGCGTCACGGGCCTCGGCGGCCTCGAACTGCGGCCCGTCGGCAACTTGCTCACCGTTCAGCCACAGCGAGAAGCCCAGGCCCTCGACACGCACGTCGGCCTCGCCGCCCTGTTGCAGTTGCTTGCTCACCGCCCCCGCGCTCTTGCCATCGGCGAAGCTGCGCGACAGCAGCAATTGCTCGCCATCGGCGGCCAGCAGGCGGAAGCGGAAGCTGCCATCCTCGTCACGGAAGCTGACGAAGCGGGCGCTCTTGGCGGCCTTCTTCTTCACCTCGGTGCTGGCCTGCACGGTGGTGCGGAACGAGCGCAGGCCAACTGCCTCGCGCAGTTGCTCGAGGAACGGCGTGGCGATCTTGCGCGCCTTGGCGGCGCCGGCCAGGAGGATATCCTCGAGGTCCGACGGGCGCGAGATCAGCTGGTGATAGTGCTCGCGCTTTTCGGCCAACTGGCCGTCGAGCAGCTGGAACAGGCGCTGCTTGGCATCGCCCCAGCCCAGGCCCTGCAGCAGCTCTTCGCGGAACTCGGCGCATTGCGCCGGCGTCGAGAAGGCCTGGAACAGGGTGAACAGGTGCGAATTGTCCGGATCCTTGGCCTCCCCGGGGGCCTTGGAGTCGGTGACGATGCGCGAGATCGCATCCTTCATGTCCTTGGCGCTGGTGAACAGCGGGATGGTGTTGTCGTAGCTCTTGGACATCTTGCGACCGTCCAGGCCCGGGAGCGTGGCCACGCTCTCCTCGATCACCGCCTCGGGCAGGGCGAAGAAGTCCTTGCCCTGGCCGAACAGGTGGTTGAAACGCTGGCCGATGTCACGCGCCATCTCCACGTGCTGGATCTGGTCGCGGCCAACCGGCACCTTGTTGGCATTGAACATCAGGATGTCGGCGGCCATCAGCACCGGGTAGCTGAACAGGCCCATGGTCACGCCGGCGTCCGGGTCTTCGCCGGCCTCGACATTCTTGTCCACCGACGCCTTGTAGGCGTGGGCGCGGTTGAGCAGGCCCTTGGCGGCGACACAGGTCAGCAGCCAGGTCAGCTCCGGAATCTCGGGGATGTCCGACTGGCGGTAGAAGGTCACCTTGGCCGGGTCCAGGCCACCGGCGAGCCAGGTGGCGGCGATCTCCAGGCGCGAACGCTGGATGCGCTGCGGGTCGTCGCACTTGATCAGGGCGTGGTAGTCGGCCAGGAAGTAGAACGAGTCGACGCCGGGCTGCTGGCTGGCGAGGATGGCCGGACGGATGGCGCCGGCGTAGTTGCCCAGGTGCGGGGTGCCGGTGGTGGTGATACCGGTGAGGATGCGCGTGGTCATGGGGGTTCGCTTATTCAGGCTTGGCTCAGTTCGAAAGGCGCGGCAGCAGCAGATCCTTCAGATCGGTCAGCTTGCCATGGAAAAAGTGTCCGCATTCTGCCACTTTCAGCAGCTCGTGGGGGCGCGACAGGGCGGCGGACCAATCGTAGACCAGTTGCGGATCGACCACTTCGTCGGTGTCCGGCTGCACGACGGTCAGCGCGACGCGCTCGGGCAGCGGGAACTGCGCGTTCAGGCGCATCACCGCCGGGGCGATCATGAACAGCTGTTGCAGCTCGACATCCGCCGCCTCCAGGCGACCGGCCAGGCTGGCGGCAACGAAGCCGCCGAAGGAGAAGCCCATCAGCACCAGTGGCAGCTCGGGATGCTGCTGGCGCAACCAGGCTGCGGCAGCCTCGGCATCCGCTACCTCGCCGGCGCCCATGTCGTGGCTGCCGGCGCTCTGGCCAACGCCGCGGTAGTTGAAGCGCAGGGTGACGTAACCTGCATCACGGGCGGTACGCTGCAGGGTCGAGACCACCTTGTTGAGCATGGTGCCGCCCTGGACCGGGTTGGGGTGGCAGATCAGCACCGCGCCACGGGCATCGGCCACGTCCAGGTACAAAGCCTCGAGCTGGCCGGTCGGGCCATCAATGAACAAGGGGGTTTCGCGGATAAGCAAGGTACTACTCCGTGACCTCGTGAAGGGTCGACTCGTCTAGCAAAGGAATTCTGTTCTGATTTGCGATCGCTCGCGGTATACAGCGCAGGTCTGAGCCGTTAACGTAAAGCAAAGCCGTTTATAGAGGAAGGACTCGTGGAACACTCGCTCCTTGTTTGGTTGCTGCCGACCCTGGCCCTGGTTGTCGGTGTCGTCGTCGGTTTCGCGCTCGCCCGCCTGCTGCCCAACGCGGCACCGAGCAATACCCAACGCCAGCTGGATGACATCCAGCAGCGCTTCGACAATTACCAGAACGAAGTGGTAACCCACTTCAACAGCACTGCCTCGCTGGTCAAGAAACTGACCCAGAGCTACCAGGACGTGCAGGATCACCTGGCCGACGGCGCCAACCGCCTGGCCTTGGACGAGCTGACCCGCCAACGCCTGCTGGCCGCGCTGCACTCCGAAGCCGCACAAGGCCCGCGTGATCGCCTGACGCCGCCAAAGGATACCGCCGAAGTGCCACGCGACTACGCACCGAAGTCGCCGAACTCGCCGGGCATGCTCGATGAGAGCTACGGGCTCAAGCGCTGAATCGATGAACTGAAGAAGGCCTCGCAAGAGGCCTTTTTTGTGGGTAACAGGCTGATTGCGGGCCGCTCTGCACCCTTCGCCGGCAAGTCTCCCTCCCCGACTGCGCCGTCCCCAAGCCAAGCGCTATCCCTGTGGGAGCTGCGGTTCGCCGCCGCGACTTGCCAGCGATGAGCCCCGCGCAACAATCAATGCAGTTCGAAAGTATCGGCATCCATGTTGGCGGGGAACCGCGCTCGGTACGCGGCCAGCTCCGCCGCCCGCAGCACCACGGTGAACACCCCGTCGGCCTCGCCCGCGCTAAGCAGGCTCTCACCCTGGAAGTCCAGCACCTGGCTGTCGCCGGAGTAGGCGAAGCCCTTGCCATCGGTGCCGACCCGGTTCACTGCTGCCACAAAGCACAGGTTCTCGATGCCCCGTGCCGGCAGCAACCGGTTCCAATGCAGGCGCCGCGCCGCCGGCCAGTTGGCGGTGTACAGCAGCAAGTCGGTGTCCTGGGCATCGCGGCTCCACACCGGGAAACGCAGGTCGTAGCAGATCAGCGGGCGAATCCGCCAGCCCTTGAGCTCGAACTGCACCTGGCGCTCGCCCGGGGTGTAGTGCTTGTGCTCGCCAGCCATGCGGAACAGGTGGCGCTTGTCGTAGTGCAGGATCTCGCCATCGGGCCGCGCCCACAGCAGCCGGTTACGATGGCTGCCGTCGGCGGCCTGGATGATCACGCTGCCGGTGATCACGGCGTTGGCTTTCTTCGCCTGGGCCTTGAGCCATTTGTAGGTCGGGCCGTTTTCCGGCTCGGCCAGGCTTTCGGACTCCATCGAAAACCCGGTGGTGAACATTTCCGGCAGGACCACCAGGTCTACCTCGCCGGCCTGGGTGATCAGCTCCTCGAAGTGCGCGTAGTTCGCCTCGCGGTCGTGCCAGGCCAGGGTGGTCTGCACCAGGGCGATTTTCAGGTTCGGCAGTTGGCTCAGATCGCGCATAGTCTTTCCGCTGCCTGGCGCAGCGTCTCCTCGCGTTTGGCAAAGCACAGGCGTACCAGGCGTTGCTCGGGGATGGGTTGCTGGTAGAACACCGACACCGGAATGCTGGCCACGCCATGCTCACGGGTCAGCCACAGGGCCATGTCGACATCGTTCAGGTCGGGGCGGATCTGCGAATAGTCCACCAGTTGGAAATAGGTGCCCGGGGCACGGTTGAAGGTGAAACGCGAGGCCTGCAGTAAATCGCAGAACAGGTCGCGCTTGGCCTGGTAGAAGGCCGGCAGCTCGTCGATGTGCTCAGGGTGCTCGGCCATGAAATCGGCCAGGGCGCACTGCAAGGGCGTGACGCCGCAGAAGTTGACGTACTGGTGCACCTTGCGCAATTCGGCGCTGAGGGCCGGTGGCGCGACCACGTAGCCGGTTTTCCAGCCGGTGACGTGGTAGGTCTTGCCGAACGAGCTGATGACGAAGGCTTTGCTGTACAGCTGCGTGTGGGCCAGCACGCTGGCGTGGCGCACACCGTCGTAGATCAGGTGCTCGTAGACTTCGTCGCTGACCAGGTAGATATCGCGGTTGCCGATCAACGCGGCCAACTGGTCCAGGTCATCGCGGCTGATCAAGGCGCCGCTGGGGTTGTGCGGCGAATTGAGGATGACCATGCGCGTGCGCGGGCTCAGGGCGTCGCTGAACTTCTGCCAGTCGATGCTGAAGCTGCCATCGCGCAGCGGCACATGCACGCAGCGGCCACCGGCCAGCTCCACCGATGGCTCGTAGCTGTCGTAGCTGGGGTCGAAGACGATCACCTCGTCACCGGGGTGGATCACCGCCTGGATCGCGCAGAAGATCGCCTCGGTGGCGCCCGGGGTGATGGTCACTTCCTGGTCGGCATCGACTGCCACGCCATACAGCCGAGCGATCTTGGCTGCAACCTGCTGGCGCAGGGCTGGCAGGCCGGTCATCGGCGAATACTGGTTATGCCCGGCGGCCACGTGGCGGCCAACCGCATCGAGCAGGGCCTGGGGGCCGTTGAAGTCAGGGAAGCCCTGGGACAGGTTGAGCGCACCGGTCTGCATGGCCAGTTGCGACATGGTGGTAAAGATGGTCGTGCCGACGTTCGGCAGTTTGCTGCGGATCATGGAGCCCTCTTTCCTGGGGTTTGTCCGGCACGGGGGTGGATCCGAGCATAGCGGAACGAGCGGTCAGGAAAAAGGTTGAAACAATAGGGGGATTGCGGTGGATCAAAGGGCCCTATCGCCGGCAAGCCGGCTCCCACAGGTATTGTCGCTTGCGCATACGCTGTGGGAGCCGGCTTGCCGTCGATGAAGCCGGCACGGAATCAGCGCTTGTCGCGGCGCTTCTTCTCGGCCTTCTTGTGGTGCGACATCAGGCGGCGCTTCTTGTTGACCTGGCGGTCGGTGAGAGTGTTCTTGTTGCCCTCGTACGGGTTCTCACCGCCTTTGTATTCGATGCGGATCGGCGTGCCGACCAGCTTGAGCACGCGACGGTAGGTGTTCTCCAGGTAACGCGAGTAGGACTTGGGCACCTTCTCGGTCTGGTTGCCGTGGATCACGATCAGCGGCGGGTTGGCGCCACCGAGGTGGGCATAGCGCAGCTTGATGCGACGGCCGTTGACCAGCGGCGGTTGGTGCTCGCTGATGGCGTCCTCGAGGATCTGCGTCAGGCGGCTGGTCGGCCAGCGGGTGACCGCCGACTTGAACGCGGCCTGCACCGACTTGTACAGGTGGCCAACACCGGTACCGTGCAAGGCGGAGATGAAGTGGATGTCGCAGAAGTCGACGAAGAACAGCCGGCGCTCAAGCTCGGTTTTCACATAGTCGCGCTCGCCCGGCTCCATGCCGTCCCACTTGTTCAGTGCGATGACGATCGCCCGGCCAGCGTCAAGGGCGAAGCCCAGCAGGTTGAGGTCGTGGTCGACCACGCCTTCGCGGGCGTCCATGACGAAGATCACCACGTTGGCGTCCTTGATCGCCTGCAGGGTCTTCACCACCGAGAACTTTTCGACTTCCTCGTGGATCTTGCCGCGCTTGCGCACGCCGGCGGTGTCGATGAAGGTGTACTTCTCGCCATCGCGCTCGAACGGGATGTAGATACTGTCGCGGGTAGTGCCGGGCTCGTCGTACACCACCACACGCTCTTCACCGAGCATGCGGTTGACCAGCGTCGACTTGCCCACGTTCGGGCGGCCGATGATGGCGATCTTGATGCCGTCCTTTTCGCTCGGGCCGGGAATGCGCACGGCCTCTTCGCCTTCGGCGACTTCCAGGTCGAGGGCTTCTTCTTCGGCGTCACGCGGAATGTGGCCGAGCACCGATTCCATCAGGGCGTTGATGCCACGGCCCTGGGAGCCGGCCACCGGGATGGCGTTGCCCATGCCCAGCGGCGAGAACTCGGCGCGGGCGATGTCGGGGTCGATGTTGTCGATCTTGTTGGCCACCAGGATGGCCGACTTGTTCCGCTTGCGCAGGTGGTCGGCGATCATCTGGTCGGCGGCGGTCATGCCGGCACGGGCGTCGACCAGGAACAATACGTAGTCGGCTTCCTCGATGGCCATCAGCGACTGCTCGGCCATCTTCTCGTCCATGCCTACTTCGTCGCCGGTGATACCACCGGTGTCGATCAGGATGAACGAGCGACCCTGCCAGCTGGCATCACCATACTGGCGGTCACGGGTCAGGCCCGACAGGTCACCGACGATGGCATCGCGGGTCTTGGTCAGGCGGTTGAACATGGTGGATTTGCCGACGTTGGGGCGGCCCACCAGGGCGATTACGGGAACCATGCGGCTCTCCACTCTTGAATTCTTGAAAATGCAAAGGCCGCTGCAAGGCAGCGGCCGGAGTTCGGGCGGCGTTTCCTACGCCGCAACCTGAGCCCGCGAACGGGCCCAAGCATAGCTTCAGCGGATGGTCAGTGCCTCGAGCTTGCCGCTGTTGCCGAAGACGTAGATGGTGTCGCCGACCACAAGTGGGCGGGCGCGCAGGCCATCGCTGTCGATACGCTCACGGCCTACGAAGCGGCCATCGACCTGGCTGAGCAGGTGCAGGTAACCCTCGAAGTCACCCACCGCCACATAGCTGGAGAACACTTCCGGCGCCGACAGCTGACGGCGGGCCATGGAGTCGTTGCTCCACAGCGAGCTGGAAGAACGCTCGTCGACGCTCTGCACGGTGCCCGACGCTTCGCTGACATAGACGTTGCCGAAGCCCTGGGCGACACCCACGTAGCTGGAGGCATCACGCTGCCACTGCACGCGGCCGCTTTCCAGGTCCAGGCCAGCGACGCGGCCCTGATAGGTGCTGACGTACAGGGTGCCACCGGACAGCAGCAGGCCGCCGTCGATGTCCACCACGCGGTCCAGCTCGGAACGGCCCTGTGGAACGGCCACGCGGCTTTCCCACACTGGCACGCCGTTGCTGATGTCGACCGCCACCACCTTGCCGGTGGACAGGCCGGCAACGGCCAGGCGGTTGGTCACCACCGGCGCGCCGGTACCACGCAGGGTCAGCACGGCCGGGCTGTTCTCGTAGATCCAGCGACGGTCACCCGTGGCGGCGTCGAAGCCGACCAAGCGGTCGTCCTGGGTCTGCACCACCACCACGTCGCCATTGTTGGCGGGCGGTGCCAGCACTTCACTGGAGACGCGGGAGCGCCAGCGCTCCTCGCCGGTGCTGGAGTCCAGGGCAATGACCTCGCCCTTCAGAGTCCCCAGCATGACCAGGCCATAGCCCACGCCCACGGCGCCGGAAACCGGCAGCTCGAGGTCCTTCTTCCACACCACGTCACCGGTGATGCGGTTCAGCGCGAAGACCTCGCCGTTGACGTCGGAAGCGTAGATGCGGTCGTTCTCGATAGCCGGCACCAGGGTGTTGTAGGTCTCACCCTGGCCGTCACCGATCGAACGGCTCCACTGCTTCTTCAGTACCACTTCCTCGGTGAACTTGGTCAGCTCGGCCGGGGGCAGTTCCTTCTTGCTGTTGCTGCTGCAACCCGCCGCCAGGACGGCGAGGGTGAGCACTGCTGCTTGTTTCCAACCCTTCACTTCAGGCGTCCCCTTTGGCCAGGTCATCCAGCTTCAGTTGCAGGCCACCGATCGCGGCGTCGTCGGACAGCGCGGCCTTGGCTTTTTCGTAGGCGCCGTGCGCGTCATCGGCGCGGCCCAGCTGCACCAGCAGGTCGCCCTTGAGTTCTTCACGGCTGGCCAGGAAGGCCTTGTCGGTGTCGCCGTCGAGCAGCTTGAGGGCGTCCTCGGCCTTGTCCTGGGCCGCGAGCACGCGTGCCAGACGCTGGCGCGAAATCTCGCTCAGGGTGGCGTCGGCCGGCTTGTCCATCACGCTTTTGAGTTCGCTCGCCGCGTCGTCCAGCTTGCCGCTCTCGACCGCCACCTTGGCGACGAACAGGCTGCCGTACTGGGCGTAGGCGGTGCCGCCGAACTCGCTCTTGAGCTTGCCGGAAAGCTCCGCCACCTTGCTCGCGTCAGGCTTGCCATCCGGCGTCAGCGAGGTTTCCAGCAGGGCCTGGTACAGCGCCGAAGCGCCTTGCGACTGGTTGGCCTGGTACTTGTGCCAGGTCTGCCAGCCCATCACCACCACACCGGCCAGCAGGGCGCCGGTCAGCAGTGGCTTGCCGTTGCGGTTCCACCAGTCCTTGGCCGCTGCCAGGCCTTCATCATCGGTACTCGACACCCCAATACTCCTATTCGCCTATTCGTTGTCGGACCGCATCACGCCTGGGCGATCGCGGTTTCCAGGTGCGCAGCAAGCGCATCCCAGGCAATGTTCTGTTGTTCGCCCTGGCCACGCAGGGGCTTCACGCCAATCTCTTGCTTGGCCAGTTCGTCGTCGCCGAGGATCAGGGCGAACAGCGCGCCGCTCTTGTCGGCCTTCTTGAACTGGTTCTTGAAGTTGCCGCCACCGGCGTTGACCGCCAGGCGCAGGTTCGGCAGACGATCACGCAGTTGCTCGCTGATCTTCAGGCCAGCAAGCTCGGCCTGCTCACCAAAGGCGCACAGGTAAACGTCGATGGTACGGCTGATCGACTCAGGCACCTGGCCGAGGGTTTCGATCAGCAGCAGCAGGCGCTCGATACCCATGGCAAAGCCAACGCCAGCGGTCGGCTTGCCGCCCATCTGCTCGACCAGGCCGTCGTAGCGCCCACCGGCGCAGACCGTGCCCTGGGCACCGAGCTTGTCGGTGACCCACTCGAACACGGTCTTGCTGTAGTAGTCCAGGCCGCGCACCAGCTTGGTGTTGATCACGAACGGGATGCCAGCAGCGTCAAGACGCGCCTTCACACCCTCGAAATGCACGCGGGACTCTTCGTCCAGGTACTCTTCGAGCTTCGGCGCGCCCACCAGGGCGGCTTGGGTGCCTGCGTTCTTGCTGTCGAGGATACGCAGCGGATTGCTCTTCAGGCGGCGCTGGCTGTCTTCGTCCAGCTGATCGATGCGCTGGGACAGGAACTCCACCAGTGCATCGCGATAGCGCGCGCGGGCTTCGCTGGTGCCAAGGCTGTTGAGCTCCAGGGTCACTGCGTCCTGGATACCCAGCAACGCCCAGAGGCGCCAGGTGAGCATGATCAGTTCGGCGTCGATATCCGGGCCGGCCAGGTTGAACACCTCGACACCGATCTGGTGGAACTGCCGGTAGCGTCCCAGTTGCGGACGCTCGTGGCGGAACATCGGGCCCACGTACCAGAGCTTCTGCACCTGGCCATTACCGATGATGCCGTGCTCGAGCACTGCGCGCACGCAAGCGGCGGTGCCTTCCGGGCGCAAGGTAAGCGAGTCCTTGTTGTCCTGGAAGGTGTACATCTCCTTCTCGACGATATCGGTGACTTCACCGATCGAGCGCTTGAACAGCTCGGTGAACTCGACGATCGGCGTGCGGATCTGGCTGTAGCCATAGCTATCCAGCAAGCCGGCCACGGTGCCCTCGAAGTAGCGCCACAGCGGCGACTGGTCGGGCAGGATGTCGTTCATGCCACGGATGGCTTGCAGCGATTTGCTCACGAATAGTCCTTACGAATCTGTGTCTCAGCCGCGGGCGATCAGCGCCGCGTCGGCCTCGGCCTTCTCGGCCGCTTTCTGGCGAATGAGCTTTTCCAGCTCGTCGACCAGGTTGTCGTTGTTCAGCTTCTGCGATGGCTTGCCGTCGATGTACACCAGGTTCGGCGTGCCGCCGGTCAGGCCCACGTGCGACTCCTTGGCTTCGCCCGGGCCGTTGACCACGCAACCGATCACCGCCACGTCCAGCGGCACCAGCAGGTCCTCCAGGCGCCCTTCCAGTTCGTTCATGGTCTTGACCACATCGAAGTTCTGCCGCGAGCAGCTCGGGCAGGCGATGAAGTTGATGCCACGGGAACGCAGGTGCAGCGACTTGAGGATGTCGTAGCCAACCTTCACTTCCTCGACCGGATCGGCGGCCAGGGAAATGCGAATGGTGTCACCGATGCCTTCGGCCAGCAGCATACCTAGGCCGACGGCGGATTTCACCGTCCCCGAGCGCAGGCCACCGGCTTCGGTGATGCCTAAGTGCAGCGGCTGGATGATCTGCCTGGCCAGCAGGCGGTAGGCTTCGACGGCCATGAACACGTCGGAGGCCTTGACGCTGACCTTGAAGTCCTGGAAATCCAGGCGATCGAGGTGCTCGACATGGCGCAGGGCCGATTCGACCAGCGCCGCCGGGGTCGGCTCGCCGTACTTCTTCTGCAGGTCCTTTTCCAGGGAGCCTGCGTTGACGCCGATGCGGATCGGGATACCACGGTCGCGGGCGGCATCGACCACGGCGCGCACACGGTCTTCACGGCCGATGTTGCCCGGGTTGATGCGCAGGCAGTCGACACCCAGCTCGGCCACGCGCAGGGCGATCTTGTAGTCGAAGTGGATGTCGGCGACCAGCGGCACGCTGACCAGTTTCTTGATTTTGCCGAACGCCTCGGCGGCGTCCATGTCCGGTACCGAGACACGGACGATGTCCACGCCGGCATCGACCAGGCGCTGGATCTGCGCCACGGTGGCGGCGACATCGTTGGTGTCGGTGTTGGTCATGCTCTGCACCGCGATGGGCGCATCACCACCCACCGGCACATTGCCGACCCAGATCTTGCGGGATTCGCGACGTTTGATCGGAGATTCGCCGTGCATGACTTACTGTCCCAACTTCAGGCGAGCGGTTTCGCCACTGGTGAACGGGGCGACATCGACCGCCTGGCCGTTGTAGCTCACCTGGGCGCCGCGGGCGAAGCCCAGGCGCACCGCGAACGGTGGCTTGCCGGTCAGTTCCAGGCTGTCGCCCTTGCGCTTGATGGCGCTGAACAGCACCTTGCCGTTGCCGTCGGTGACCTGGGTCCAGCAATCGGCGGTGAATTGGATATGAACCTTGGCGCTGCCGGCCGGGGCCGGTGCGGCTTCAGCGGGCGCAGTCGGTGCGACCGCAGCAGTGGCCGCGACGGCTGTGGCTGGCGCGGTGGCGGCAGGCACGGCGGGGGTGACCACGGCAGGCGCGGCTGGCGCGACAACCGGTGCCACAGGCGCGGTGGCAGTCGGCGCGGCGCTGGTGGCTGGCGTGGCAGGCGCAACGGAGGCGACTGGCGCCTGGGCCTCAGCGACCGGCGCCTGCTCGGCACTGCTCGGTTCCAGCGGCAGGGCCTGGCCTTCGGCCTGCTGGCCCTCGCTCACGGCCTGGTCTTCCGGTTCGTCCAGCGGGTGAATCTGCGTGGTGCCGTCGGCGCTCTCGACCTCGACGTGCTCCAGGGCGATCTTGGCCAGGTCCTTGCCGCGCAGGCTGCTCTGGTCCTGCCACCAGAAGAAGCCGCCGCCGACCACGGCGACCAGCAGCAACAGGCTGACCACGCGCAGGATGTTGTGCGACAGACGCACCGGCTCTTCGATGCGGCCGAGCGCGTGCACTTCACTGCCTTTGGCGTGGGTCCCGGTGATCAGGTCGAAGGCCTCGACCAGGGGCGCCTGGTCCATGTCCATCAGCTTGGCATAGGCGCGGATGTAGCCACGGGCGAAGGTATGCCCGGGCAGCTTGTCGAAGGCGCCGTTTTCCAGGTTGTTCAGCGAAGATACCGTGAGGTTGAGCTTGCGAGCGACCTCAGCCTGGCTCCATTCGCGTTTTTCGCGGGCCTGGCGCAAGACGTCACCGGGGTTCTGGCGAGTCGCTGCTGCTACTTCAGTGTGCGCGGCTTTCATCGTTGCTCCGACAGGTATTGCTGATATTCCGGCGTACCGGGATAAAGTCGTTGTAATTGCTGGCCCAAGCGGGCCGCGGTGCCCTGCTCGTCAAGGGCAAGTGCCAGGCGATGGCCCAGCAGCAGGCTGCGGGCATTCTGGTCGCTCAGCTGGCTGAATCGATCGTAGTAATCCCGGGCCGGCACATAATGCCTGTTTTCGTAGGACAACTCAGCCATTTCGAGCAAAGCCTTCGGTTGCCGCTGATTGAGCCGAAGGGCCTTCTCCAGATATTCGCGGGCCTGAGCGCCCTGCCCCCGCTTCAAGGCGGTGAGCCCGAGGTTCTCGTAGACGCGCGAACGCTCAGGATACAGGGTATCGGCGGCGGCCTGGAGGAACATCGCGTGGGCTTCGTCGAAACGGCCCTGAGCATATAGGAAACTGCCGTAGTTGTTACGGATTCGCGTGTCATCCGGGCGGATGGCCAGGGCTTTGTCGAAATGCTCGCCAGCCAGGGCGGGCTCATCCTCGGCCTGGAATACCAGGGCGAGCGCGGCATGGGCGTCGGCGTCACGGGCGTCGAGGGCGAGCGCTTTGGCCAGAGGGGCCTTGGCGCGCCCGGTCAAACCTTGTTGCAAATACCCCAGCCCCAACTGCACATAGGCCTGCCCCGCCGCCTCACGCCCCTGGCGGTTGGCCAGGGGGTCACCGGCGCCGCCGGACACGCAGCCCGCCAGCAGCGAAAGCGTCAGGATCGACAGCGCGGTGCGCAGGCTCATGGGGCAGGTGCTCGTCAGGGGCGCGCGGCGCTGTCTTGCGGCTCGTCGGCGGCCAGCTGGCGCACCGCAATGTAGCGCTCGCTGCGGCGGGTGCGGTCATTGACCTGGCCCACCAGCTGACCGCAGGCGGCATCGATATCATCACCACGGGTGGTGCGCGTGGTCACGTTGAAGCCGCCGTGGTGCAGCAGGTCCTGGAAGCGGCGGATGGCATTGTTGCTCGGCCGCTCGTAGCCGGAGTGCGGGAACGGGTTGAACGGGATCAGGTTGATCTTGCACGGCACATCGCGCAGCAGCTCGATCATCTGTGCGGCGTGCTCGGGCTGGTCGTTGACGTCCTTGAGCAGGGTGTACTCGATGGTCAGCACGCGCTTGCCGCCGAGGGTGGACATGTAGCCCATGCACGACTCCAGCAGCATCTTCAGCGGGTACTTCTTGTTGATCGGCACCAGCTTGTTGCGCAGCTCGTCGTTCGGCGCGTGCAGCGACAGGGCCAGGGACACGTCGATGTGCTTGGCCAGCTCATCGATCATCGGTACCACGCCCGAGGTGGACAGGGTCACGCGACGCTTGGAAATGCCATAGCCCAGATCTTCCATCATGATCTTCATGGCGGCGATGACATTGTCGAAATTCAGCAGGGGTTCGCCCATGCCCATCATGACCACGTTGGTAATCGCGCGATCGATCTTGGCCGGGACGGTCCCGAAGGATTTGTTGGCAAGCCACACCTGGCCGATCACTTCGGCGGCGGTGAGGTTGCTGTTGAAGCCTTGCTTGCCGGTGGAGCAGAAACTGCAGTCCAGGGCGCAGCCGGCTTGCGACGACACGCACAGGGTGCCGCGATCGTCGGTGGGGATGTAGACGGTCTCGACGCAGCTGCCGGAGGCAACGCGGACCACCCACTTGCGGGTGCCGTCGGCGGAAATGTCTTCGCTGACCACTTCCGGGCCCCGAATCTCGGCAACGGCCTCGAGCTTTTCGCGCAAGACCTTGCCGACGTTCGTCATGGCGGCGAAATCATCGACGCCAAAGTGGTGAATCCATTTCATCACCTGACCGGCACGGAAGCGCTTCTCCCCGATTGAGTCGAAGAACTGTTCCATTTCCGCCAGGGTAAGCCCCAGCAGGTTGATCTTGTCAGTCGATGTCGTCATGGATTCACCCTCACTCGTAAGCCTTCGCTTAGCGAGTGGTTACCTCGGTAGCAGCGAAGAAGTAAGCGATTTCGCGAGCGGCAGCGGCTTCGGAGTCCGAACCGTGAACGGCGTTGGCGTCGATCGACTCGGCGAAGTCGGCGCGGATGGTGCCGGCAGCAGCTTCTTTAGGGTTGGTGGCGCCCATCAGCTCACGGTTCAGAGCGATGGCGTTCTCGCCTTCCAGAACCTGGACAACGACCGGGCCGGAAGTCATGAAGGCAACCAGGTCACCGAAGAAACCACGAGCGCTGTGCTCGGCGTAGAAGCCTTCGGCTTCGGCCTTGGACAGTTGCTTGATTTTCGAAGCGACGATTTTCAGGCCGGCTTCTTCGAAGCGAGTGGTGATCTTGCCGATGACGTTCTTGGCAACGGCGTCAGGCTTGATGATGGAGAAAGTACGTTGAACAGCCATGGAAAACTCCAGAAATATGAGTGTTGCGAAAAATTAAACCCGCGAATTATACGCGGGTTCCGGGGGATTGCCTAACCTGCAGCGTGCGTTCAGTCGGCTTCGTCGATCCAGGCCGCCTGGATGGCCTCGAGAACCTTCTCACCGCAACGCGACGGATCGTCATCGAATTCAGGCAGCGCCATGACCCAGGCGCGCAGATCGACGAAATTCACGTAATGAGGATCGACCTCAGGCTTGCTTTCCGCAAGCTGGATGGCGATCTCAAGTACATCAACCCATTTCAGACTCATGTACAAAACCTCAGTGCGGCGCTTCTGCGGCGTGGTTGAGCGAGTATTTGGGGATCTCGATGGTGAGGTCCTCATCGCCGACGACCACCTGGCAACCCAGGCGCGACTGCGCCTCCAGGCCCCAAGCCTTGTCCAGCATGTCTTCCTCCAGCTCATCGGCCTCCTCAAGGGAGTCGAAGCCCTTGCGGATGATGCAATGGCAGGTGGTGCAGGCCTTGACGCCGCCGCAGGCGCTTTCCATCTCGATGTGATGGTCGTGGGCCAGCTCCAGGATATTGGTCCCGGACGGCACTTCCACGGTCAGCCCTTCGGGGCAGAACTTCTCATGCGGCAGGAATGTCACCAGCGGCATCGATTACTCCTCGATCTCATTCAGGTTGCGCCCGGCCAGTGCGGCTTTGACCGTCGAATCAAGGCGACGGGCGGCAAATGCATCGGTCACCTGCGACAGACGCTTGGTCTGTTGCTCGATGGCGGCGCCATCGGTGCCGCTCAGCAAATCACGTAGTTCCTGCATCTGGAATTCGATCGCGTCGCGCTCGTCACTGCTGAGCAGGCGTTCGCCATCGGCGTCCAGGGCGCCCTGCACTGCTTCGAGCAGGCGCTCGGCGTCGACCTGGTGCTCGCGCAACTGGCGCGCGTGCTTGTCGGAGCCGGCATGCTCGAACGAATCCTTGAGCATGCGGGCGATCTCGCCGTCGGTCAGGCCATACGATGGCTTGACCTGGATGCTCGATTCCACGCCCGAACCCAGCTCGCGGGCCGCGACGCTGAGCAGGCCGTCGGCATCGACCTGGAAGGTCACGCGGATCTTCGCCGCACCGGCCACCATCGCCGGGATGCCGCGCAGCTCGAAGCGTGCCAGCGAGCGGCAATCGCTGATCAGCTCGCGCTCACCCTGCAGGACGTGGATCATCATGGCCGACTGGCCATCCTTGTAAGTGGTGAACTCCTGGGCGCGGGCCACCGGGATGGTGGTGTTGCGCGGGATCACCTTCTCCATCAGCCCGCCCATGGTCTCGAGGCCGAGCGACAGCGGGATGACGTCCAGCAGCAACAGCTCGCCGCCTTCGCGACGATTGCCGGCCAGGGTGTCGGCCTGGATGGCGGCACCGATGGCCACCACCTGGTCGGGGTCGATCGAGGTCAGCGGGGTACGGCCAAACAGCGCGCCGACCGCCTCGCGCACGCGAGGGACGCGGGTCGAACCGCCGACCATGACCACCGCGCCGACTTCTTCGAGCTCGACGCCGCTGTCACGCACGGCACGACGGCAAGCCTTGAGGCTGCGGGCGACCAATGGCTCGATCATGGCGTCGAAAGCCGCCCGGCTCAGCTCGCCCTGCCAGGCGCCGTGGCTGACACCGACCACGTCGGCGTCGGTCAGGGCTTCCTTGGCTGCGCAGGCAGCCTGCAGCAGCTGGCGCTGGGTGGCTGGGTCGAGGTCGGAGGAAAGTCCCGCCTGCTCGATGATCCAGCCGGCGATGGCGTGGTCGAAATCATCGCCGCCCAGGGCGGTATCGCCACCGGTGGCCAGCACCTCGAAGACACCGCCGGTCAGGCGCAGGATGGAAATATCGAAGGTGCCGCCGCCCAGGTCGTAGATCGCCACCAGGCCTTCGGCATTCTGGTCCAGTCCATAGGCCACGGCCGCCGCGGTAGGCTCGTTGAGCAGGCGCAGGACGTTGAGGCCGGCCAGTTTGGCGGCGTCCTTGGTTGCCTGGCGCTGGGCATCGTCGAAGTATGCCGGCACGGTAATCA
The DNA here is from genome assembly GCF_057809275.1 of Pseudomonas sp. FG36. Lineage (NCBI taxonomy): Bacteria > Pseudomonadati > Pseudomonadota > Gammaproteobacteria > Pseudomonadales > Pseudomonadaceae > Pseudomonas > Pseudomonas sp. FG36. The sequence goes on along the minus strand of NZ_JBMDJQ010000013.1, from coordinate 43,701 downwards.
CCGCACCCACCAGCTCGCCGCCGAGGGTTTGCTCAGCGCGATGACGCAACACCTTGAGGATATCGGCCGACACTTCCACCGGGCTCTTCGGGCCCTGGACGGTGTCGATGAACGGCATGTGCGACTCGCCACCGACGAAGCGGTACGGCAGTTGCTCGCCCAATTGCTTGACGTCCGCCAGGCCGCGCCCCATCAGGCGCTTGACCGACAGGATGGTGTTCAACGGGTCGCTGGAGGCGGCATCACGGGCGACCTGGCCCACTTCGCTGCGACCTTCGAGATAACGCACGGCCGAGGGCAGGATCACCTGGCCCTGGTCGTCGGGCAGCGGCTCGCTGCGCCCGCTGCGCACGGCGGCGACGAGAGAATTGGTGGTGCCCAGGTCGATGCCCACCGCCAGGCGGCGCTGGTGCGGCTGGGGGCTCTGACCGGGTTCGGCGATCTGCAGTAGGGCCATGCTTATCTGAGTACCTTAGGCGTCATCACGGGCGACGCCGGGGTTAATCGTCGAGGCGCTCTTCGAGTTGGCGCACTTCTTGGGCGAGCTTGTCGAGGAACTGCATGCGGCGCATCAGGCGCTCGGCCTTGTCGCGCTGGGCTGCATCGTCCCAACAGTCGGCGAAGTCATTGTTCAGTGCGTCCTGGGCACCCTTGAGGCGCTTCTTGAACACACCAACACCGTCAAGGTCGGCTTCGTCCTGCAACTCTTCGAGCTCTTCGCGCCACTGCATCTGCTGCAGCAGGAAGTCCGGGTCATGCACCGTGACTTCCTGAGGCACTTCGTGGCCACCGATGGCCAGCAGGTACCGGGCGCGACGCGGCGCGCTGCGCAAGGTCTGGTAGGCGTCGTTCAGCGCCGCGGACTTTTCCAGGGCGACACGCTGCTCACGCTCGGAAGCGTCGGCGAAGCGGTCGGGGTGGACCTCACGGGCCAACTCGCGATAGCGAACGGCCAATTTGTCGAGGTCCAGGCGGAAAGCCGGTTGCAGGTCGAACAGGGCGAAATGGCAAAGAGTACCCACGGCAAGCCTCAAACGTTGAAGCTTTCGCCGCAGCCACACTCACCGCGCACGTTGGGGTTGTTGAACTTGAAACCTTCGTTCAACCCTTCCTTGACGAAGTCCAGCTCGGTGCCGTCGAGGTACACCAGGCTTTTCGGGTCGATGATGACCTTCACGCCGTGGTTCTCGAACACCTGGTCTTCGGCGGCGAGCTCGTCGACGAACTCCAGCACGTAGGCCAGGCCCGAGCAGCCGGTGGTGCGCACGCCCAGGCGAATGCCCTCACCCTTGCCGCGCCCGTCGAGGGAGCGGCGAATGTGGTTGGCGGCGGCTTCTGTCATGCTGATAGCCATCGGAACTCCTTACCTCGCAGTCGACTCAGACCAAGCCTTTCTTCTGCTTGTAATCGCGAACAGCGGCCTTGATGGCATCTTCGGCGAGCACGGAGCAGTGGATCTTGACCGGCGGCAATGCCAGCTCTTCAGCCAGCTGGGTGTTCTTGATGGTCTCGGCCTCGTCCAGGGTCTTGCCCTTCATCCACTCGGTGGCGAGGGAGCTGGAGGCGATGGCTGAACCGCAACCGTAGGTCTTGAACTTGGCGTCTTCGATGACGCCCTGCTCGTTGACCTTGATCTGCAGGCGCATCACGTCACCGCAGGCCGGGGCGCCGACCATGCCGGTACCGACATCCGGATCGTCGGCGTTCATCTTGCCGACGTTGCGCGGGTTTTCGTAGTGGTCGATGACCTTTTCACTGTATGCCATGGTGCAATTCCTTCCTCATCAGGGAGCCGCTCTTGCCGGCGACTGCTTAGTGGGCGGCCCACTCGATCTTGGAGATGTCGACGCCGTCTTTGTACATGTCCCACAGCGGCGACAATTCGCGCAGCTTGTTCACGGCCTCGCAGACTTTCTGCGCGGCGTAGTCGACTTCTTCCTCGGTGGTGAAGCGACCGAAGGAGAAGCGGATCGAGCTGTGCGCCAGCTCGTCGTTGCGGCCCAGGGCGCGCAGGACGTAGGACGGCTCGAGCGAAGCGGAGGTGCAGGCCGAACCGGACGAAACAGCGATGTCCTTGAGCGACATCAGCAGCGACTCGCCTTCGACGTAGTTGAAGCTCAGGTTCAGGTTGTGTGGCACGCGCTGGGTCTGGCTGCCGTTGACGTACAGCTCCTCGAGGTCCGAGACCTGCTTGAAGAAGCGGTCGCTCAGGGCCTTGATGCGCACGTTTTCAGCGGCCATTTCCTGCTTGGCGATGGCGAAGGCTTCGCCCATGCCGACGATCTGGTGGGTCGGCAGGGTGCCCGAACGCATGCCGCGCTCATGGCCACCGCCGTGAATGATGGCTTCCAGGCGCACACGCGGCTTGCGGCTGACGTACAGCGCGCCGATGCCTTTCGGGCCGTAGACCTTGTGCGCCGAGAACGACATCAGGTCGACTTTCAGCTTTTGCAGGTCGATCTCGACCCGGCCGGCCGACTGGGCGGCGTCGACGTGGAACAGTACACCGCGCGAACGGGTCAGTTCACCGATGGCGGCGATGTCGTTGATCGAGCCGACTTCGTTGTTCACGTGCATCAGCGAGACCAGGATGGTGTCGTCGCGCAGGACGGCTTCGACCATCGCCGGGGTGACGATGCCGTCTTCGCCTGGCTCGAGGTAGGTGACCTCGAAACCTTCACGCTCGAGCTGGCGAGCGGTATCCAGGACCGCCTTGTGCTCGATCTTGGAGGTGATGATGTGCTTGCCCTTGGTCTGATAGAAGTGCGCCACGCCTTTGAGGGCGAGGTTGTCGGACTCGGTGGCACCGCTGGTCCAGACGATCTCGCGCGGATCGGCGTTGATCAGCTCGGCGACCTGGCGGCGGCCGTTCTCGACTGCTTCCTCGGCTTTCCAGCCGAATACGTGGGAGCGCGAGGCCGGGTTACCGAAGTTCCCGTCAACCAGCAGGCACTCGGCCATCTTCTGGGCGACACGGGGATCGACCGGCGTGGTCGCGGAGTAATCGAGGTAGATCGGCAACTTCATTGAGTATCTCCTATCAGGCGGTGGCGTCGCTCGTCGCTGCAGTTTCAGTCGACGGCGGACGTCTCAATCTTGTCCAGCTGGGCGGTTCGGCCTGCGACGCGGCGCAGGTCCTGGCGCTGGGCGACTTCCTGCACCTCGCGGCGCATGACGAGGTCGGCCAGGCTGATGCCACTGAGGAATTCATGGATCTGCTGGCTCAGGTCACACCACAGGTGGTGAGTCAGGCAGGTATCACCGGCGTGGCAATCCCCCAGGCCCTGGCAACGGGTGGCATCGACCGATTCGTTGACCGCGTCGATGACCTGGGCCACCTGGATGGTTTCCATGCCTCGCGACAGCTGGTAGCCGCCGCCTGGGCCGCGAACGCTGGATACCAGGCTGCTGCGGCGCAGCTTGGCGAACAGCTGTTCCAGATAAGAGAGGGAAATGCCCTGGCGCTCGGAAATATCGGCCAAAGACACCGGCCCCTGCTGCGCGTGCAACGCCAGGTCAAGCATGGCGGTCACGGCGTATCGGCCTTTGGTAGTCAGTCGCATGGCGTATGGGTACCACGGGAGTTACAGGATGTGTGCGAGTATGCGATTCCCGAGCATTTAAGTCAACTATAAGACCTAGTGCTTTAGTCGGGTATGCATGCGGGAGGCGGCCGCGAGTGTAGCAGACAAGGGGCGCAAGCACACGCCCCTTGTATCGGGCCGGCGCAATCAATGCGACCGAGTGTCGCCCTGCTTCAGCTCGACGCAGGCTTCGGCAAAGTCGTCGTCGGGCAGCGCCGGCAGCTCCTTGGCGCAGTAGTCACTGCCCATCCGGGTCAGCGCGCCGCACATGCCCTCCAGGCGCTCGTCGACGGCCTGCAGGTGGTCGAGCATCTGGCCGATGGCGCGCGCCACCGGGTCCGGCATGTCGCCACTGACGCCATAGGCATCGAAGCCGATCTTCTCGGCCATGGCCTTGCGCTTGGCCTCGACGGCGTCATCCTCGGTCTTGACGATGATCCGCCCCGGGATGCCCACCGCCGTGGCGCCGGCCGGCACCGCCTTGGTGACCACGGCGTTGGAGCCGATCTTGGCCCCGGCACCCACGGTGAACGGGCCCAGGACCTTGGCCCCGGCACCAACCACGACGCCGTTTTCCAGGGTCGGGTGACGCTTGCCCTTGTTCCAGCTGGTACCACCAAGGGTGACACCCTGGTAGAGGGTCACGTCGTCGCCGATCTCGGCGGTTTCGCCAATGACGATGCCCATGCCGTGGTCGATGAAGAAGCGCCGGCCGATGGTCGCGCCCGGGTGGATCTCGATGCCGGTCATCCAGCGACCGAAGTTCGACACCAGGCGTGCCAGCCATTTGAAATCGCGCTTCCACAAGGCATTGCCCAGGCGGTGCAGCCAGATGGCGTGCATGCCCGGGTAGCAGGTCAGCACCTCGAAGGCATTGCGCGCCGCCGGGTCACGATGGAAAACACTTTGAATATCTTCACGCAGACGCTCGAACATCGTTCAGTCCTTCCGTTTATGCGGCTCGCCCCGGACGACTTTCTGGGTCTCGGTGAGAATGCCGCGCAAAATGCTCATTTCCGTACGCTCGACCGAGCTGCGCCCGTACAGCCGGCGCATGCGCGGCATCAGGTGCTTGGGCTTGGCAGGGTCGAGGAAGCCGATGTCCACCAGGGTCTTTTCCAGGTGGTCATAGAACAGCTCCATTTCGTCCATGGTCGCCAGCTCATTGGCGTCCGTCTTCTCAACCTTTGGCGCCGTGTCCTGCACCGCCAACGAGGCCATGCGCACCTCGTAGGCGAGCACCTGGACCGCGGCGGCCAGATTCAGCGAGCTGAAGTCGGGATTGGAGGGAATGTGCACGTGGAAGTGACATCGCTGCAGTTCTTCGTTGGTCAGGCCGGCGTGCTCGCGACCGAACACCAGGGCGATTTCCTCGCCGGCCAGGGCGTGCTCCACCGCCTTGGTGCCGCACTCACGGGGGCCGATCAGCGGCCAGGGGATGCTGCGCTCGCGAGCGCTGGTGCCCATGACCAGGCTGCAGCCGACCAGCGCCTGCTCGAGGCTGTCGACCACCTGGGCGCCGGCCAGCACATCGTCGGCACCCGAGGCGCGCGCCGAGGCATCGGCGGCCGGGAATTCTTTCGGCTGCACCAGCACCAGGCGCGACAAGCCCATGTTCTTCATGGCACGTGCAGCGCCGCCGATGTTGCCGGGGTGGCTGGTATTGACCAGGACAACACGAATATTTTGCAGCAAGGTGTCGTGCTCTCGGATGCAGAAAAAGGAGGGTTCGATCTTACAGAACCGACCAGCGTAACGCCATGAAAGCAAATGTGACACTTCTGTCGTCAAAGATTTCTGCTAGAATGGCCGGCTTTCCTCTTTAACATCTCCAGGTGACCTTCCCATGCAGCCTATGCTGAATATCGCCCTGCGCGCCGCTCGCAGCGCCAGTGAACTGATTTTCCGCTCCATCGAACGCCTGGACAGCATCAAAGTCGACGAAAAGCAGGCCAAGGACTACGTGTCCGAGGTTGATCGCGCCGCCGAGAAGGTCATCGTCGAGGCCCTGCGCAAGGCCTACCCGAACCACTCCATCCAGGGCGAAGAAACTGGTCTGCACGCCGGCACCGGCGAAGAAGGCAAGGACTACCTGTGGATCATCGATCCGCTGGACGGCACCACCAACTTCCTGCGTGGCGTGCCGCACTTCGCTGTCAGCATCGCCTGCAAATACCGTGGCCGCCTTGAGCACGCCGTGATCGTCGACCCGGTTCGCCAGGAAGAATTCACCGCCAGCCGTGGCCGTGGCGCCCAGATCAATGGCCGTCGCCTGCGCGTCAGCTCGCGCACCAGCCTGGAAGGCGCCCTGCTGGGTACCGGCTTCCCGTTCCGTGACAGCCAGATGGCCGACCTGGACAACTACCTGGGCATGTTCCGCGCCCTGACCGGCCAGACCGCCGGCATCCGCCGCGCCGGCTCCGCCAGCCTGGACCTGGCCTACGTGGCTGCCGGCCGCTTCGACGCCTTCTGGGAGTCGGGCCTGTCCGAGTGGGACATGGCCGCGGGCGTGCTGCTGATCCAGGAAGCGGGCGGCCTGGTCAGCGACTTCAACGGTGGCCACGAATTCCTCGAGAAAGGCCACATCGTTGCTGGCAACATCAAGTGCTTCAAGGCCGTGCTGACTGCCATCCAGCCGCACCTGCCGGAACACATGAAGCGCTAAGCGCCGATAGCGAGCACAAAAAAAGCACCTCTCGAGGTGCTTTTTTCGTTTTGGCACTGACGCAGCTTCACTGCCCCGGCTGATTCTGACTCAGGATCAGCTTGCCGTTCTTGTCCAGCGGGATGGTCGAGCCCGGCTCGTGATCCATCTTCACCTTGCCGACCTGATCACCAATGGAATAGGTCACGTTGTAGCCCACGACCTTGTCACTGATGTCATTGACCGTGTTGCAACGGGTTTGCGTGGTGGTGTAGGTGTCACGCTCCTGCATGCCTTCCTGCACCTTGTTGCCGGCATAGCCACCACCGACCGCACCGGCCACGGTGGCAATCTTCTTGCCGGTACCGCCGCCAATCTGGTTACCCAGCAGACCACCGGCGATGGCACCAACCACCGTGCCGGCGATCTGGTGCTGGTCCTTGACCGGCGCCTGGCGCGTCACGGTGACATCCTTGCAGACCTCGCGCGGCGTCTTCACCTGCTGCTTGATCGGCTGCACGTCGGTGACCTGGGCGTACTCAGGCCCCTTGTTCACCAAGCTGTAGGTCGCCACAGCACCTCCGGCAGTCACACCGACAGCACCCAGAACCGCACCCACCAGCATTGATTTGTTCACGTGAACCTCCTGATCGTACCCGCGGGCATATGGCCCGCCTTCTCCCAGCCTTGGAGCAAAAAAAAAGGCGCGAGTTCAACACTCGCGCCTTTCTTTACGCCAGACGGCGTAGGACGAAGCCTTACGGGCGCTCGTCCACACCCTCGGTCTTGACCGGCGGGATCAGGTCTTCGCTGCTCAGGTTCAGCCAGATCAGCACCACGTTGGCGATGTAGATCGACGAGTAGGTACCCGCCATGACGCCGATGAACAGCGCCAGGGAGAAGCCGAACAGGTTGTCGCCGCCGAAGAACAGCAGCGCGGCGATCGCCAGCAGGGTCGATACCGAAGTGGCGATGGTGCGCAGCAGGGTCTGGGTGGTCGAGACGTTGATGTTCTCGATCAGCGAGGCCTTGCGCATGACCCGGAAGTTCTCGCGCACCCGGTCGAACACGACGATGGTGTCGTTGAGCGAGTAACCGATGATCGCCAGCACCGCCGCCAGCACCGTCAGGTCGAAGGTGATCTGGAAGAACGACAGGATACCCAGGGTCACCACCACGTCGTGGACCAGCGAGATGATCGCACCGACGGCGAACTTCCACTGGAAGCGGAAGGCCAGGTAGATGAGGATGCCGCCCAGGGCCAGGAGCATGCCCATGCCGCCCTGGTCGCGCAGTTCTTCACCGACCTGCGGGCCGACGAACTCGACACGCTTGACCGTGGCCGGGTTGTCGCCACCGGCCTTCTGCAGCGCCGCGGCCACCTTGTTGCCCAGTTGCGGGTCATCGCCCGGCATGCGCACCAGCAGGTCGGTGGTGGCGCCGAAGCTCTGCACCACGGCCTCGTGGAAGCCGGAATCGACCAGCTCGGCACGCACGGCCTTGAGATCCGCCGGGCGCTCGTAGGTCAGCTCGATCAGCGTGCCGCCGGTGAAGTCCAGGCCGAAGTTCAGGCCCTTCTGCCACCAGCTGAACAGTGCCAGCACGGTGAGGAGCACGGTAATGGCGAACGCGACATTGCGCACGCCCATGAAGTTGATGGTTTTCATCGCAGCTCCCTCAAACCCACAGCTTCTTGATGTCACGCCCGCCGCAGGTCAGGTTGACCATTGCACGGGTCACCATGACGGCGGTGAACATCGAGGTGAAAATCCCGAGGGACATGGTGACCGCGAAGCCTTTGACCGGGCCGGTACCCATGGCGAACAGGATGCCGCCGACCAGCAGGCTGGTCAGGTTGGCGTCGATGATCGCGGTGTACGCACGGTTGAAGCCTTCGTGGATGGCGCGCTGCACCGACATGCCGGCTTTGAGCTCCTCGCGGATACGCGAGAAGATCAGCACGTTGGCGTCCACCGCCATACCCATGGTCAGCACGATACCGGCGATACCCGGCAGGGTCAGCGTGGCCCCCAGCAGCGACATCAGCGCCAGCAGCAGGACCATGTTGCCCGCCAGGGCCACGGTAGCGATCACGCCGAAGCCACGGTAGATAGCGATGATGAACAGCGAGACGAACAGCATGCCCCACAGGGACGCGTCGATACCCTTGGTGATGTTGTCGGCACCCAGGCTCGGGCCAATGGTACGTTCTTCGGCGAAGTACATAGGCGCGGCCAGACCACCGGCACGCAGCAGCAGGGCCAACTCGGACGATTCGCCCTGGCCGTTCAGGCCGGTGATGCGGAACTGGCTGCCCAAAGGCGACTGGATGGTCGCCAGGCTGATGATCTTCTTCTCTTCCTTGAAGCTCTGTACGGCAACGTCCTTCTCGACGCCATCGACGGTCTGCTTCTCGTAGCGGGTGATCGGCTTCTGCTCGATGAAGATCACCGCCATGCTGCGCCCGACGTTGGTGCGCGTGGCGCGGCTCATCAGCTCGCCGCCATGGCCGTCGAGGCGAATGTTCACCTGCGGGCGACCGTGCTCGTCGAAGCTGGCCTGGGCGTCGGTAACCTGGTCACCGGTGATGATCAGGCCGCGCTCGACCGGAGCGGAGCGGCCGCCTTCACGGAACTCGAACACCTCGGTGGTGGCCTTGGACGCGCCCGGCTCGGCACCGAAGCGGAACTCCAGGTTGGCGGTCTTGCCGAGGATACGCTTGGCTTCGGCAGTGTCCTGCACGCCCGGCAGCTCGACCACGATGCGGTTGGCGCCCTGGCGCTGCACCAGCGGCTCGGCCACGCCCAGCTCGTTCACACGGTTGCGAACGGTGGTCAGGTTCTGCTTGATGGAGTATTCGCGGATCTCGGCGACCTTGGCCTGGGTCAGTGCCAGGCGCAGCACGGCGAGCTCGTTGCGCTCGGTGGTGGTCAGGTCGAAATCACTGAAATTCTTGCGGATCAGGCTGCGAGCCTGTTCGCGGGTGGCATCGTCGGCGAAGCCCAGCATGATCCCGCCGTCCTGCTGCGGCAGGCTACGGTAGCGGATGCGCTCTTTGCGCAGCAAGGTCTTGACCTCGCCTTCGTAGACTTTCATGCGCGCGGTCATGGCCTTGTCCATGTCCACTTCCAGCAGGAAGTGCACACCACCGGACAGGTCCAGGCCGAGCTTCATCGGGCTGGCACCCAGGTTGCGCAGCCACTGCGGGGTGGTCTGGGCCAGGTTCAGGGCCACGACATAGTCGTCACCGAGGGCCTTGCGCGCCACATCCTTGGCCGGCAGCTGGTCTTCCTGGTTGGTCAGGCGCACCAGCGCACTGCCCTTCTCGCCCAGGCTGCCGCCTTTGACGGTGATGCCGGCATCGGTCAGCGCCTTGGTGACGCGATCGAGATCGGCCTGGCTGACATGCAGGGCGGAACTGGCACCGCTGATCTGCACCGCCGGATCATCCGGATAGAGGTTGGGTGCGGAATAAATGAAGCCGACCGCCAGTACCAACACGATCAGCAGGTATTTCCACAGAGGGTATTTGTTCAGCATCACGCCGCCCGTTCAAGACGCGGGGCGCTTTGCGCGCCCCGACTGGAAAAATGAAACCGGTAACTCAGATAGCCTTGAGCGTACCTTTTGGCAGGGTCGCGGCAATGGCGCCCTTCTGGAACTTCAGCTCGACGTTGTCGGACACTTCCAGGACCACGAAGTCATCGGCAACCTTGACGATCTTGCCGGCGATGCCGCCGTTGGTGACAACTTCGTCACCTTTTTGCAAGTTGCTCAGCAGGTTCTTCTGCTCTTTGGCACGCTTGGCCTGCGGGCGCCAGATCATCAGGTAGAAGATGACCAGGAAGCCGACCAGGAAGATCCACTCGAAGCCGGTACCGGCTGGGCCGGCGGCGGGGGCTGCTGCGTCCGCGTAGGCGGCGGGGATAAAGAAGCTCATTGGGCTCTCCTAATGGAATTTTCTAATAATGATTGCGAACAGTCAGTCCAAAGGCGGAACGGGAAGCCCGCGCTTGGCGTAGAAGGCGTCGACAAAGGCGGCCAATTTACCCTGTTGAATAGCCTCGCGTAAACCGGCCATCAAGCGCTGGTAATGGCGCAAGTTGTGGATGGTATTCAGCATGCTGCTCAACATTTCGCCGCACTTGTCCAGGTGGTGCAGGTAGGCGCGGGAGAAGTTGGTGCAGGTGTAGCAATCGCAGGTCGGATCCAGCGGCGATTCATCGTGGCGATGGAACGCGTTGCGGATCTTGATCACCCCGGTATCGACGAACAGATGGCCGTTGCGCGCGTTGCGCGTGGGCATCACGCAGTCGAACATGTCGACGCCGCGGCGCACACCCTCTACAAGATCTTCCGGCTTGCCTACCCCCATAAGGTAACGAGGTTTGTCAGCCGGCATCTGCGCGGGCAGGTAGTCCAGCACCTTGATCATCTCGTGCTTGGGTTCACCCACCGACAGGCCGCCGATGGCCAGGCCGTCGAAGTCGATGTTGACCAGCGCTTCCAGCGAGCGCATGCGCAGGTCCTGGTACATGCCGCCCTGGACGATACCGAACAGCGCCGCGGTGTTGTCGCCATGGGCGTTCTTCGAGCGCTGGGCCCAGCGCAGCGACAGCTCCATCGAGGTGCGCGCCACGTCATGCTCGGCCGGGTACGGCGTGCACTCGTCGAAGATCATCACGATGTCCGAACCCAGGTCGCGCTGGACCTGCATGGACTCTTCCGGCCCCATGAACACCTTGGAACCGTCCACTGGCGATGCGAAGGTCACGCCTTCCTCCTTGATCTTGCGCATGGCGCCCAGGCTGAACACCTGGAAACCACCGGAATCAGTGAGGATAGGGCCTTTCCATTGCATGAAATCGTGCAGGCCGTTGTGTTTCTTGATGACTTCGGTACCCGGGCGCAGCCACAGGTGGAAGGTGTTGCCGAGGATGATCTCGGCGCCGATGGCCTCGATGTCACGCGGCAGCATGCCCTTGACCGTGCCATAGGTGCCCACCGGCATGAAGGCCGGGGTCTCGACCGTGCCACGGGGGAAGGTCAGCCGGCCGCGACGGGCCTTGCCGTCGGTGGCCAGCAGTTCGAACGACATTCGACAGGTGCGACTCATGCTTGATCCTCTGGGCCGCGTGGCGCCGGATTGCGGGTGATGAACATGGCATCACCGTAACTGAAGAAGCGGTAACCGTTCGCGACCGCCGCCGCATAGGCGGCCATGGTCTCGGGGTAACCGGCGAAGGCCGAGACCAGCATCAGCAGCGTGGACTCCGGCAGGTGGAAGTTGGTGACCAGGCAATCGACCACATGGAACGGCCGGCCCGGGAAAATGAAGATGTCGGTGTCGCCACTGAACGCCTTGAGCTCGCCATCGCGCGCCGCGCTCTCCAGCGAACGCACGCTGGTGGTGCCCACGGCGATCACCCGCCCGCCACGGGCGCGGCAGGCCTGCACGGCATCGACCACATCCTGGCTCACTTCGAGCCACTCTTTATGCATGGTGTGGTCTTCGATCTTGTCGACCCGCACCGGCTGGAAGGTACCCGCCCCTACGTGCAGGGTGACGAAGGCGCGCTCGACGCCCTTGGCAGCGATCTTTTCCAGCAGCGCCTCGTCGAAGTGCAGGCCGGCGGTAGGCGCGGCCACGGCGCCGGCGCGCTGAGCGTAGACGGTCTGGTAGCGCTCGCGGTCGGCGCCCTCGTCGGGGCGATCGATATACGGCGGCAGCGGCATATGGCCGACACGCTCGAGCAGCGGCAGCACCTCTTCGCTGAAACGCAGCTCGAACAAGGTGTCGTGGCGGGCGACCATCTCGGCCTCGCCGCCACCGTCGATGAGGATCTGCGCGCCTTCTTTAGGCGCCTTGCTGGCGCGCACGTGGGCCAGCACGCGGTGGCTGTCGAGCACGCGCTCGACCAGCACTTCCAGCTTGCCGCCGGAGGCTTTCTGGCCGAACAGCCGCGCCGGGATCACCCGGGTGTTGTTAAACACCATCAGGTCGCCGGGGCGCAGGTAGTCGAGCAGGTCAGTGAACTGCTTGTGGGCCAGCTCGCCGCTGGGGCCATCGAGCACCAGCAGGCGGCTGCCATGACGCTCGGCCAGTGGATGGCGGGCGATCAGGGAATCGGGGAGTTCGAAGGAAAAATCGGCGACGCGCATGATGATGTTCGGGTTCGACAGGGCCGGGAAGTTTAGCCCAATGCGTGAAAATTGACCATGAAAGCCGATTGACCGCCTTGGGCGACCTCTCTATACTGCGGCGCCACAAGCCCTGATGGCGGAATTGGTAGACGCGGCGGATTCAAAATCCGTTTTCGAAAGGAGTGGGAGTTCGAGTCTCCCTCGGGGCACCAAGATCCAGAAAAAACCGACCTTATGGTCGGTTTTTTTGTGTCTGGTGATTGGGGCGTCCAGCGACTTGCGTAGTTCATATTTGAATGCCCTAGGCTTTGATCTTGAGCTGGGGCAAACATTTTTGAGCTGCCTGTACGGCAGTGATTGAAGGACGGTGGCTACCCATTGACACCGCAGTTCCATGCCTCATCGCCGGCAAATCCGCTCCCACATCGACCGCGCCGACCTTGGGCCTGACGCTATCTCTGTGGGAGCCGGCTTGCCGGCGAAGGGCCGGTGCAGGAAAAAACCTGCAAAAGCCGCTCATCGATACCAGGACGCCCCCTCATCCTGGATGCGATAACGCGCCCTCGCCTTGCCAAGAACGTCCTCCAGCAACACCCCTTGGCGCACGAGACTGTAAAGCGCTGCCATCACCACCGCATGACGGTCCACCTCAAAGAACCGCCGCAGTTGCTGACGCGTATCGCTGCGGCCGAAACCATCGGTGCCCAGGGTGGTATAGGGCGCCTGCACATACTCGGCGATCAACTGCGGCCAGGCGCGCACATAGTCGCTGGCCGCGATCACCGGGGCGTCGCCGGGCAGGCAATGACACACATGGCAATCCGCATGCTCCCCAGTCATCGCCAGGCGTTGCGCACCCCTGGCCCCACGCGCCAGTTCGCTGAAGCTGGTGACGCTGAACACCTCGCTGTCGACCTGCCAGTCACTGGCCAGCAACTCGCTGGCGGCAATCACCTCGCGCAGGATGGTGCCCGAACCCAACAAGCGCACCTGGCCACGGGGTGCGGCCGAGGAATGCCGGGCAAAGCGATACATGCCTCGCAGTACATCGTCGTGCATGTCCTCGGGCAACGACGGCTGCGCGTAGTTTTCATTCATCACCGCCACATAGTGGAACTCGTCCTGCTGCTCCACCAGCATGCGCCGCGCGGCATGGTCGAGGATCACCGCCAGCTCGCCGGCAAAGCACGGATCCCAGGCCCGGCAGTTGGGCACCATCGACGCCATGACCAGGCTCGATCCATCCTGGTGCTGCAGCCCCTCGCCACCCAGCGTGGTGCGCCCCGCTGTGGCACCCAGCAACAGGCCTCGGGCGCGCTGGTCGGCGGCAGCCCAGATCAGGTCGCCGACCCGCTGGAAGCCGAACATCGAGTAGTAGATGTACACCGGCAGCATCGGCTCGCCATGCACCGCGTAGGCGGTCGCTGCCGCGACCCATGAAGAGATCGCCCCGGCCTCGGTGATGCCCTCCTCCAGCAACTGGCCGTCCCGCGCCTCCTTGTAGACCAGCAAGGAGCCGGCGTCCTCCGGCTCGTAGCGTTGCCCGTGGGGCGAATAGATGCCGATCTGGCGGAACAGGCTGGCCATGCCGAAGGTGCGCGCCTCGTCGGCGACGATCGGCACCACTCGTGGCCCCAACCCCGGCGCCTTGAGCCAGTTGCCCAGCAAGCGCACCGCGGCCATGGTGGTGGACATCTCCTTGCCTTCGGCGTGCAGGGCGAAACCGCCGAACGCCTCCAGCTCGGGCACAGGCAAGGTGGCGCAGTCGTTGCGCCGCAGCGGCAGCGGTCCACCCAGTGCCTGGCGGCGCTGGCGCAGATAGACCATCTCCGGGCTGTCTTCGGCCGGGCGATAGAAACGCAGTTGCTCCACCGCCTCATCCGACAACGGCAAATGGAAACGGTCGCGGAAGGCCAGCAGTGCCTGCACATCGAGTTTCTTGGCCTGGTGCGCGGTCATCCGCGACTCGCCGGCACTGCTCATGCCATAGCCTTTCTTGGTCTTGGCCAGGATCACCGTCGGCCGGCCCTTGCAGGCCCTGGCGGCGGCATAGGCGGCATGCAGCTTGCGAAAATCATGACCACCGCGCTTGAGGGCGTTGATCTCTTCGGCGCTCATGTGCGCCACCAGGCGCTGCAAGGCCGGGTTCTGCTTGAAGAAGTGCTCGAGGTTGTAGCTGCCGTCCTTGGCGCCGAGGGTCTGGAACTGACCATCGGGCGTCGCCGCCAACTGGCGCAGCAGCGCATGCTCGTGATCGCGGGCGAACAGGGCGTCCCACTCCGAGCCCCACAGCACCTTGATCACGTTCCAGCCGGCACCGCTGAACAACGCTTCGAGCTCCTGGATGATCTGGCCATTGCCGCGGACCGGGCCGTCCAGGCGCTGCAGGTTGCAGTTGACGATGAAGGTCAGGTTATCCAAGCCTTCACGGGCAGCCAGGGTCAGGCCGGCGGTCGACTCCGGCTCGTCCATCTCGCCATCGCCGAATACGCCCCAGACATGCCGGGCAGAGGTGTCGAGCAGCCCGCGATGCTGCAGGTAGCGCATGAAGCGCGCCTGATAGATCGCATTGAGCGGGCCGATGCCCATGGAACCTGTGGGGAACTGCCAGAAGTCCGGCATCAGCCAAGGGTGTGGATAGGAGCACAGCCCGTTGCCGCCGACCTCCTGGCGGTAGTTGGCCAGCTGTTCCTCGCTCAGGCGCCCTTCAAGAAATGCGCGGGCATAGATGCCAGGCGCCGAGTGCGGCTGGAAGAACACCAGGTCGCCGCTGCGCTGCACACCACCGCCCTCGCCGCGAAAGAAATGCTGGAAGCCGACCTCGAAGATTTCCGCCGCCGAGGCGTAGCTGGCGATATGCCCGCCCAGCTCGCCATAGGCGTGGTTGGCCCGTACCACCATGGCCAGGGCGTTCCAGCGCAGGATGCCGGTAATACGCTCGTCCAGCTCGAGATCGCCGGGATAAGCGCCCTGCTGTTCCACCGGCACGGTGTTGCGGTAGGCCGAGAAGGCCTGGGCCTCGCGCTCCAGGCCCAGCTCGAGGGCATGGGCCTGCAGGCGCTGCAGCAGGTAGCGGGCCCGCGCCGGGCCGCAGTGGGCCAGGGTCGAGGCCAGCGCCTCGCACCACTCGGCGGTTTCCGCTGGGTCGCTGTCCAGGGCGGCATCAAGGGCCGTCAACGGCTCGTTCGAGTTCATCATCGCTACCATCGCGCAGGCCTCATCCGTGGCGATTCAGGCGCAGGCCTTCAGGGCCTGGGCAATGTCGGCAAGCAGGTCGTCGATGTCTTCCAGCCCCACCGACAGACGCACCAGCCCTTCCGAGATGCCATGCTCGGCACGCTCCTGCTGGGTATAGCTGGAGTGAGTCATGCTCGCCGGGTGCTGGGCCAGCGACTCGGCATCGCCCAGGCTCACCGCGCGGCTGAACAACTGTAGGGCGTTCATGAAACGGCGCCCGGCTTCGATCCCGCCCTTCAGCTCGAAGGCGATCATCCCGCCCGGCAGGCGCATCTGCCGTTGGGCCAGCGCGTACTGCGGGAAGAATGGCAGGCCCGGGTAATGCAGCAGCTCTACCTGTGATTGTTCGGCGAGAAACTCGGCGACCTGCTGGGCATTGGCGCAGTGGCGGTCCATGCGCAGGGCCAGGGTCTTGATGCCGCGCATCAACAGCGAGGCGTCGTGGGGCGAGAGTACGGCGCCGGTCATGTCCTTGAGCCCTTCCAGGCGGATGCGGTCGACCAGCGCCTTGCGCCCGACTACCAACCCGGCGGTGATATCACCATGCCCGGACAGGTACTTGGTGGCCGAATGCACCACCAGGTCCACGCCCAGTTCCAGCGGGCGCTGCAGGTAGGGTGTGCAGTAGGTGTTGTCGACCACGATGCTCAGGTCATGGCCCTGTGCAGCCTCGACGACGGCAGCGATATCCACCAGCTGCATGTTGGGGTTGGCCGGCGACTCGAAGTAGATCATCCGCGTCTTGGCGGTGATCGCGGCCTTGAGTGCCGGGATGTCGTTGAGATCGACATGGCGGATCTTCACGCCGAACTCGCCGATGCCGTGGTGCAGGTAGGCGAAGGTGCAGCCATACAGGGTGCTGCCGACGATCAGCTCGTCACCCGGGCGTAGCAGGGTCCATAGCGTGGCGGTGATGGCGCCCATCCCGGAGGCCAGCGCCAGCCCGGCCTCGCCGCCTTCGAGCGACGCCATGCGTTGCTCCAGCAGGGCCAGCGTCGGGTTGGAAATACGGCTGTAGAAGTGCCCCGGCTCTTCGCCGGCGAAGCAGGCGGCGCCGTACTCGACAGTCGGGAAAGCGTAGGTGGCGGTCTGGTAGACCGGCGGCACCAGGGCGCCGCCGTGGGACATCGGGTCATAGCCATGATGGATGGCCCGCGTGGAGAAACCGGTGTTGTTATTGGAGTCGCGCATGGCAACAGCCTCTTGTGGTTTGTTATAAGCTTATGCCACCAAGCTGCCGCGCTTTTTCCAAACTTGCCCACGCAATCGGGCATGTTTTGAAATAAAAACAACAAAAATAGAACCAGGAGGGCAAGATATGCCTTCAACGCTCGACCGTACCGATCGCGCCCTGCTCGCCGCCCTGCAGGACAACGCCCGCCTGACCGTTTCCGAACTCGCCGACCAGGTCGCCCTGACCACCTCGCCCTGCTGGCGGCGGGTCAAGTTGCTCGAGGACAACGGCTACATCACCGGCTACCAGGCCATTCTTTCGCCCAAGTCGCTGGGCTTCGGGGTGACCGCGTTCGTCAGCATCATGATGGACTCGCACACCAAGGAAATGGCCCTGGCGTTCGAGAAACGGCTGATGGAGATCCCCGAGATCGTCGCCTGCCACAATATCTCCGGGCGCTATGATTTTTTGCTGGAGATCCTGGCACGGGACCTGGAATCGTTTGGCGAATTCACCCGGGAGGTGCTGCAGCGGTTGCCGGGGGTGAAGGAGATCTATTCGAGCTTTTCGTACAAGGCGGTGAAAGAGCGACGGGTGATTCCGGTGTCGGAGAAGCATATTTAGGGCCGCAGGGCGGCCCTAAATGAAAAACCCCGCCGAAGCGGGGTTTTTCACATCAGGCAATCAATCAGATCGCCCCACGCTGACGCAGCACATCCAGCACCAGCTTCACGCCTTCATCGACGCTGACCGACTGGGTGTCGATCACCAGGTCCGCATCCAGCGGCACATCGAACGGGAAGCTCTCGCCCGGGATGTTGTCGCCACCGGCGGCATACAGGCCCTGAGGGTCACGCTCACGGCATACCAGCGGCGACGCCTGTACATAGACGGTCACCAGGCGCTCCTTGCCGATCAGCGCCCTGGCCTGCTCGCGGCCCTCGGCATCAGGGGCGACGAAGGCGGCCAGGGTCAGCAGGCCGGCTTCGTTGAACTGGCGCGCCACATGGGCGGCGCGGCGCCAGTTCTCGGTGCGCCCGGCGCGGTCCTGCGGCAGACCCTTGTTCAGGTCGTGACGCAGGTTCTGGCCGTCGAGCACGTAGACTGCACGGCCCATGTCGAACAGCTTGCGCTCCACGGCGTAGGCCAGGGTGCTCTTGCCGGCGCCCGACAGGCCGCTGAACAGCACGGTGGCTGGCTGCTGGCCGAAGCGCAGGGCGCGCTCTTCGGTGGACACATGGGCCAGCTTGCCGTGTTGGCCAGTACCGCCGTGCGGCAGGACCGGCGGGGCGATGATCATGCCGGCGCCGACGGTGCCGTTGGTCAGACGGTCGATGACGATAAATGCGCCGGTGGTGCGGTTGCTCTCGTAACCGTCCAGGGCGATGGCGCTGTCCAGGGCGACCTTGACCCGGCCGATCTCGTTGAGTTGCAGCGCGCTGGCAGCGCCCTGCTCCAGGGTATTCACATCGACCTTGTGGCTGATGCTGGCGATCGAGCCCGGCACATAGCTGGTGGCGCGCTTGATGTCGTACTTCTTGCCCGGGAGCATCGGCTCCTCGGCCATCCACACCAGCATGGCGTCGAACTGGTCGGCCACCGTTGGAACATTGTCCGCATGCACCAGCAAGTCGCCACGGGAGATGTCGATCTCGTCTTCCATGGTCAGGGTCACCGCCTGGCCAGGCCCGGCGTTCTCCAGTTCACCTTCATAGGTGACGATGGACTTGACCCGGCTGCTCTTGCCCGACGGCAGCACGACGATCTCGTCGCCCTTGTGCACCACGCCACCGGCGATGGTACCGGCGAAGCCGCGGAAGTTGAGGTTCGGGCGGTTGACGTACTGCACCGGGAAACGCAGGTCGGTGACATTGCGGTCGGCGGCGATCTCGACAGTCTCGAGGATCTCCATCAACGCCGGGCCCGTGTACCACGGCGAACGCTCGCTGCGGTTGACCACGTTGTCGCCCTTGAGCGCCGACATCGGTACGAAGTGCAGGCTGCTCGGCTTGAGGTCGATGCCCTCGGCGAACTTCAGGTAGTCGGCCTTGATCGACTCGAAGACCTGCTCGTCGAAGCCCTTGAGGTCCATCTTGTTGACCGCGACGACGATGTGCTTGATGCCCAGCAGGGATGCGATGTAGCTGTGCCGGCGGGTCTGGGTCTGCACGCCGTAGCGGGCATCGACCAGGATGATCGCCAGGTCGCAGGTCGAGGCGCCGGTGGCCATGTTGCGGGTGTACTGCTCGTGGCCCGGGGTGTCGGCGATGATGAACTTGCGCTTGGCGGTGGAGAAGTAGCGGTAGGCGACATCGATGGTGATGCCCTGCTCGCGCTCGGCCTGCAGGCCGTCGACCAGCAGCGCCAGGTCGACTTCCTCGCCGGTGGTGCCGGACTTCTTCGAGTCACGGGTGATGGCCTCGAGGTGGTCCTCGTAGATCATCTTCGAGTCGTGCAGCAGGCGCCCGATCAGGGTGCTCTTGCCGTCGTCCACGTTGCCGCAGGTGAGGAAACGCAGCAGTTCTTTGCGCTCGTGCTGAGCCAGATAAGCGAGGATGTCTTCGCTGATCAAATCGGATTGGTGCGACATGGAGTAACCCTGAAAATTAGAAGTAGCCCTGACGTTTCTTGTCTTCCATGGAGCCTGCGCCATCGTGGTCGATGACCCGGCCCTGACGCTCGGAAGTCCGCGTCAGAAGCATTTCCTGGATGATGTCGGTCAGCGTTTCGGCTTCGGACTCGACCGCACCCGTCAACGGGTAGCAGCCCAGGGTACGGAAACGCACCTTCTTCTTGACGATGCGCGCCTTCTCTTCCTCGGAGAGGTGCTCAAGGATGCGCTCGTCGTCGATCATGATCAGGGTGCCGTTCTTCTCGATCACTTCACGCTCGGCGGCGAAGTACAGCGGCACGATCGGGATGCCTTCGAGGTAGATGTACTGCCAGATGTCCAGCTCGGTCCAGTTCGACAGCGGGAACACGCGGATCGACTCGCCCTTGTTGACCTTGCCGTTGTAGATGTTCCACAGCTCCGGGCGCTGGTTCTTCGGGTCCCAGCGGTGCTTGCTGTCACGGAACGAGTAGACGCGTTCCTTGGCCCGCGACTTCTCTTCGTCGCGGCGCGCGCCACCGAAGGCGGCGTCGAAGCCGTGCTTGTCCAGCGCCTGCTTCAGGCCCTGGGTCTTCATGATATCGGTGTGCTTGGAGCTGCCATGGGTGAACGGGTTGATGCCCTGCGCCACACCCTCTGGGTTGACGTGGGTGATCAGCTCCAGGCCCATCTCTTCGACCATCTTGTCGCGGAAGCGGTACATCTCCTGGAACTTCCACTGGGTGTCGACGTGCATCACCGGGAACGGCAGCTTGCCCGGGAAGAACGCCTTGCGCGCCAGGTGCAGCATGACCGCGGAATCCTTGCCGATCGAGTACAGCATCACCGGGTTGTCGAACTCGGCGGCCACCTCGCGGATGATGTGGATGCTCTCCGCCTCCAGCTGTTTCAAGTGCGTCAGATTGTCGACCATGGCTACTCACGAAAAACGATCTTATGGACGGCCTGCGGGCCGTGTTCGAGCGAGCCACTTTATCACAGCACCTGATTCTATTTAGGCGGGTGGCTAGATCGAAAAGGTCTAATGATATGACTGGGGGTTTGGGCAAAAAGCATCGCGGGGGCACGCCCGCGATGCGGCCGTCAGATCGGATTCGGGCAATCGATGAACAGGTGCTCCAGGGCAAAGCGACGCGCCAGGTAATCGCCCAGCGCCTGCACGCCATAACGCTCCGTGGCGTGGTGACCGGCGGCGATGAAACTGACGCCGTTCTCGCGGGCACTGTGGAAGGTCTGCTCCGACGCCTCGCCACTGATGAACAGATCGACCCCGACGGCGATGGCGGTGTCGATGTAGCCCTGCCCGCCCCCGGTGCACCAGCCGACCCGACGGATCATCTGCTCACCCTCGATGAGCAGCGGCTCACGCCCCAGCGCCTCCTGCACACGGCGGGCGAAATCCCGCGCCGATACCGGTTCGGCCAGCGAGCCGACCAGGCCCACAACCTTGGGATTGTTGGGGTCCAGCGGACCTTCGACGGTGATGTCCAGCTGGCGCGCCAGCTGCACGTTGTTGCCCACCTCCGGGTGCACGTCCAGCGGCAGGTGGAAGGCCAGCAGGCTGATGTCGTGCTTGAGCAGGGTCTTCAAGCGTCGCTGCTTGATGCCGGTGATGCAGGGGTTTTCACCCTTCCAGAAATAGCCATGGTGCACCAGCACCAGGTCGGCTTCGGCCTCGACCGCGGCGTCCAGCAGCGCCTGGCTGGCGGTCACGCCGCTGACGATGCGGCTGACCTGGGGACGGCCTTCGACCTGCAGGCCGTTGGGGCAGTAATCCTGGATCCTGGCGCTGGCCAGGTAGCGCTCGGCTTCCTCGACCAGGGTATTGAGGGCGACGGCCATGAAAAATCTCCTCGAATTCGGCGTTGCAACGGGCGTCAGGCCCTATAATGGCCGCCATTATGGGCCGTCGCCGGCGTGGGGGAAACCGCTGGCAGGCGCTCGGGGTGTCCAGCCATCGCCGTTCGGTTTCTTCAGGTGTATGATCGCGCCCGCTCGCGCCCCGGGCCCCATAGACACGGCCCCCGCCCCACTCCCAGGATCGATTCATGCTCAAGGCTCTGCGTTACTTCGGCTGGCCCCTGCTCACCGGTGTGCTGATCGCCATGCTGGTCATCCAGCGCTTCCCCGAATGGGTCGGCCTGCCCAGCCAGGACGTCAACCTGCAACAAGCCCCGCAAACCACCAAGCTCATGCAGGGGCCGGTCTCCTATGCCGATGCCGTGACCCTGGCCGCGCCCGCAGTGGTCAACCTCTATACCACCAAGGTGGTGAACAAGAGCGCGCACCCGCTGTTCGAGGACCCGCAGTTCCGCCGCTTCTTCGGCGACAACCTGCCCAAGCAGCGGCGCTGGGAGTCGAGCCTGGGTTCGGCGGTAATCATGAGCCCGGAAGGCTACCTGCTGACCAACAACCACGTCACCAGCGGCGCCGACCAGATCGTCGTGGCCCTCAAGGATGGCCGCGAGACCCTCGCCCGAGTGATCGGCAGCGACCCGGAAACCGATCTGGCAGTACTGAAGATTGACCTCAAGAGCCTGCCGGCGATCACCATCGGCCGCTCCGACAGCATCCATATCGGTGACGTGACCCTGGCCATCGGCAACCCCTTCGGTGTCGGCCAGACCGTGACCATGGGCATCATCAGCGCCACCGGCCGCAACCAACTTGGCCTGAACAACTACGAAGACTTCATCCAGACCGACGCTGCGATCAACCCGGGCAACTCCGGCGGCGCGCTGGTGGATGCCAACGGCAACCTGGTGGGCATCAACACCGCGATCTTCTCCAAGTCCGGCGGCTCCCAGGGCATCGGCTTCGCCATCCCGGTCAAGCTGGCGCTGGAGGTGATGAAGTCGATCGTCGAGCATGGCCAGGTGATTCGTGGCTGGCTGGGCATCGAAGTGCAGCCGTTGAGCCAGGAGCTGGCCGACTCGTTCGGCATGCAAGGCCGCCCCGGTATCGTCGTGGCGGGGATCTTCCGCGATGGCCCGGCGGCGCGCGCCGGCCTGCAACTGGGTGACGTGATCCTGAGCATCAATGGCGAGCCGGCCGGCGACGGGCGCAAGTCGATGAACCAGGTGGCACGGATCAAGCCCAACGAGAAGATTACCATCGAGGTGATGCGCAATGGTCAGCAGCTCAAGCTGGTGGCCGAGGTGGGGTTGCGGCCACCACCAGCGCCGGTGGCCGCAAAAGAAGAGAAGTAAGGCTACAGGAGTGGGGCCGCTCGGGCGGCCCCTGGTACATCAATGCAGGATCTGGCTCAGGAACAGCCTGGTCCGGTCACTGCGCGGCCGGTCGAAGAAGTCATCCGGCGCCGCCTGCTCGACGATCTCACCCTTGTCCATGAAGATCACCCGGTTCGCCACGGTGCGGGCAAAGCCCATCTCGTGGGTCACGCAGAGCATGGTCATGCCATCCTCGGCCAGGCTGACCATGGTGTCGAGCACCTCCTTGACCATCTCCGGGTCCAGCGCCGAAGTCGGTTCGTCGAACAGCATGATCTTCGGCTTCATGCACAGCGCCCGGGCAATCGCCACCCGCTGCTGCTGACCGCCGGACAACTGCCCGGGGTACTTGTGCGCCTGCTCCGGAATGCGCACGCGCTCGAGGAAGTGCATGGCGATTTCCTCGGCCTTGCGCCGCGGCAGCTTGCGCACCCACATGGGCGCCAGGGTGCAGTTCTCGAGGATGGTCAGGTGCGGGAACAGGTTGAAGTGCTGGAACACCATGCCCACCTCGCGGCGGATCGCCTCGATCTGCTTGAGGTCGTTGGTCAGCTCGACGCCGTCGACGACGATACGCCCCTGCTGGTGTTCCTCCAGCCGGTTGAGGCAGCGGATGGTGGTCGACTTGCCCGAGCCCGACGGCCCGCACAGCACGATACGCTCGCCCTGGCGCACGTTCAGGTTGATGTCCTTGAGCACATGGAACTGGCCGTACCACTTGTTCACGCCCTGCATCTGGATGATGCCTTCGGGGCCGGCAGGCTGCTTGATCGCTTCACTCATTTCGAAACTCCTAACGCTTGTGGCCAGTGTCCAGCTTGCGCTCCAGATGCATGGAGTAGCGGGACATACCGAAACAGAAAATCCAGAACACCAGGGCGGCGAACACATAGCCCTCGGTCGCCATGCCCAGCCAGGCCGGGTCGGCCGCGGCCTGCTTGACGCTGTTGAGCAGGTCGAACAGGCCGATGATGATCACCAGGCTCGTGTCCTTGAACAGGGCAATGAAGGTGTTGACGATGCCGGGGATCACCAGCTTGAGCGCCTGGGGCAGGATCACCAGGCCCATCGCCCGCCAGTAGCCCAGGCCCATGGCCGCGGCGGCTTCGTACTGGCCCTTGGGGATGGCCTGCAGGCCGCCGCGCACCACCTCGGCGATGTACGCCGACTGGAACAGGATCACGCCGATCATCGCCCGCAGCAGCTTGTCGAAGCTCATGCCTTCGGGCAGGAACAGCGGCAGCATCACCGAGGACATGAACAGCACGGTGATCAGTGGCACGCCGCGCCAGAACTCGATGAAGGTCACGCAGACCACCTTCACCGCCGGCATGTTCGAACGCCGCCCCAGCGCCAGCAGGATGCCCAGCGGCAACGCGCCGACAATGCCGACCGTGGCGATCACCAGGGTCAGCATCAGGCCGCCCCATTGGCTGGTGGGCACCGTTTCCAGGCCCAGCGTGCCACCGTGCAGCAGGATGTAGGCCAGGATCGGGTACAGCACCAGGAAGCCCAGGCCATACACGGCCTTGCGTGGGAAGCGCTTGATGAACAGTGGAGCCGCGCCGAGTACGGCGAGCCACACCGTCAGGTCGACGCGCCAGCGCAGTTCCGTCGGGTAGTAGCCGTACATGAACTGGCCGAAGCGCTGCTGGATGAACACCCAGCAGGCGCCCTCCTTGGTGCAGTCGGCGCGGGTGGTGCCGACCCAGTTGGCGTCGATGAACGCCCACTGCACCAGCGGCGGCACGATCAGCCACACCAGGTACAGGGCGAACAGCGTCAGCAAGGTGTTGAGCCAGCTGGAGAACAGGTTGGCCCGCATCCAGGCGAGCACGCCAACGGTCTTCACCGGTGGCGGCATGTCGGGTTTGAAAACATGGGCTGTCACGGAAGGACCCTCACCGTTCGATCAGCGCAATGCGCTTGTTGTACCAGTTCATCAACAGCGAAATGCTGATGCTGATGGCGAGATAGACGCTCATGGTGATGGCGATCACCTCGATGGCCTGACCGGTCTGGTTGAGCACGGTACCGGCGAACAGCGAGACCATCTCCGGGTAGCCGATACCGGCGGCCAGCGACGAGTTCTTCGCCAGGTTCAGGTACTGGCTGGTCAGCGGCGGGATGATCACCCGCAACGCCTGGGGAATGATCACCTTGCGCAGCGTCGGGCCTTCGCGCAGGCCCAGCGAGCGGGCTGCCTCGGTCTGGCCGTGGCTGACCGAACGGATACCCGAGCGCACGATCTCGGCGATGAACGCCGCGGTGTAGATGGTCAGCGCCAGGGTCAACGCCAGCAGCTCGGGGATCAGCACCCAGCCACCAACGAAGTTGAAGCCCTTGAGCTGCGGCACTTCCCAGTGCACCGGGCTGCCGAACAGCAACGCGCACACGCCGGGGATGCCGATCAGCAGCAGCAGGCCCACCCAGAACTTGTGGAACGGCTGGCCGGTTTCATCGAAACGCTTGTTGGCCAAGCGCACCATCAACACGATGGCGACGATTGCCAGCACCAATGCGATCACGAACGGCCAGAAGCCCTCGGCCATCGAGGCGCCGGGCATGTTCAGGCCGCGGTTGCTGATGAAGAAGGTGTCGTCGATATTGATGCTGCCCCGCGGCCCCGGCAGGGTCAGGAACACGGCGAAGTACCAGAACAGGATCTGCAGCAGCGGTGGAATGTTGCGGAAGGTCTCCACGTATACCGTCGCCAGCTTGTTGATCATCCAGTTCGGCGACAGCCGCGCCACGCCGATGATGAAGCCCAGCAAGGTAGCCAGGATGATGCCGATGAAGGTCACCAGCAGGGTGTTGAGCAGGCCGATGACGAACACCCGGGCGTAGCTGTCCGATTCCACGTAGGGGATCAGGTGCTGGGCAATGCCGAAGCCGGCACTGCGCTCGAGGAAATCGAAACCGGAGGTGATGCCCCGGTGCTGCAGGTTGGTCTGGGTGTTATGGAACAGGTACCAGCCCAGGCCCACCACGAAGACCACGGTGAGGATCTGGAACAGCCACGCGCGCACACGTGGATCACTAAGGGAAAACCCTTTCCGTGCGCCGATTTGATTTTGCATGAAGTGCCCCGAAAAGAAGGGATTCGAACGACCCGCGGCGGCAGGATGCCGCCGCGGGGTGCAGCCATCAGCGCACAGGTGGCGCGTACTGGATGCCGCCGTTGTTCCACAGGGCATTCATGCCACGGTCGATCTTCAGGTCGGTGCTCTGGCCCAGGTTCTTCTCGAACACTTCGCCATAGTTGCCGACTTGCTTGACGATCTGCACTACCCAGTCCTTGGGCAGCTTGAGGTCCTTGCCGTACTCGCCATCGGCGCCCAGCAGGCGGGCGACGTCAGGGTTCTTGGTGGACTTGGCCTCGGCCTCGACGTTCTTCGAAGTGACCCCTGCTTCTTCCGCGTTGAGCATGGCGAACAGGGTCCACTTGACGATGCTGAACCATTCCTCGTCGCCCTTGCGCACGACGGGGCCCAGGGGCTCCTTGGAGATGGTTTCCGGCAGCACCACGTACTCGGTCGGCGCGGCCAGCTTGGAGCGCTGGGCGAACAGCTGCGACTTGTCCGAGGTCAGCACGTCGCAACGGCCGGACTCCAGCGACTTGGCGCTCTCGTCGGAGGTGTCGAAGGTGATCGGGGTGTACTTCAAGCCATTGGCACGGAAGTAGTCGGAGACGTTCAGTTCGGTAGTGGTACCGGCCTGGATGCAGATGGTGGCGCCGTCGAGCTCCTTGGCGCTGGAGACACCGAGCTTCTTGTTGGCGAGGAAACCGACGCCGTCATAATAGGTGACGCCGGCGAACACCAGGCCCATGCCGGCATCGCGCGAGCTGGTCCAGGTGGTGTTGCGCGACAGCACGTCGACCTCGCCGGACTGCAGCGCGGTGAAGCGCTCCTTGGCGTTGAGCTGGCTGAACTTGACCTTGGTCGCATCGCCGAACACGGCGGCGGCCACGGCGCGGCACACATCGGCGTCGATGCCGACGATCTTGCCCTGTGCGTCAGGCACGGAGAAGCCAGGAAGACCATCGCTCACGCCACACTGGACGAAGCCCTTCTTCTTCACCGCGTCGAGGGTGGCGCCGGCCTGGGCGAAGCTGGTGGCGCCCAGCGCGGCGGCGGCGGTCAGGACTGCCAGGGTGGTTTTCAACATCTTCATCAACAACCTCCAAATCGCTCTTGTTGTATGAGCCGGAATTGCACCGCACCCTTATGAGGCGCATCCGACCCCTTGTTGGCTTGTTTTTGGGTCAATTGGCGCAATGGGCTGTTCTATGACAGCCTTCGATCCACACGAGGGGTGTTACCGGGACCGGCCCACCTCTTCGCATGACAAGGACATAGCAAAGGGCGTACCACAGTCCACGGCTTAAGCGATAAAGCGGTAGTCAAGTAGGAAAAGTTGTAGAGTTGCGACATCTTTTTCTGGCATTAACCGCCGATGCCTACTTTTTACGCACTACATCAGTACGCCAGCACTCTTTCGGAGCAGTCATGACCCAACCGCTGATTCTCGAACCGCAGAAAACCGCCGACGCCTGTGTGATCTGGTTGCACGGCCTGGGGGCCGACCGTTACGACTTCCTACCGGTAGCGGAATTCATGCAGGAACGCCTGCTCAGCACCCGCTTCATCATGCCCCAGGCGCCAACCCGCCCGGTAACCATCAACGGCGGCTACCAGATGCCCAGCTGGTACGACATCAAGGCCATGACCCCGGCGCGGGCCATCGACGAGGCGCAACTGGAAGAGTCGGCCGACCAGGTGATCGCCCTGATCAAGGCCGAACAGGCCAAGGGCATCAACTTGTCGCGCATCTTCCTCGCCGGGTTTTCCCAGGGCGGTGCGGTGGTGCTGCACACTGCCTATATAAAGTGGCAGGAAGCGCTGGGCGGGGTCATCGCCCTCTCCACCTACGCGCCAACCTTCAGCGACGCGCAGCAACTTAGCGCCTGTCAGCAGCGCACGCCGGCGCTGTGCCTGCACGGTGTTCACGACCCGGTGGTGATCCCCTCGATGGGCCGCACGGCGTTCGAGTACCTCAATACCTGGGGGGTGGCCGCCCAGTGGCATGAGTACCCGATGGAACACGAAGTGGTGGTCGAGGAGCTGAAGGACATCCACGACTGGCTGAGCCGCCAGTTGCAGTGATTCTGTAGCCCAGCCCGCATTGCACTACGCCGCGCCCGATTCTTGCATTACACTGCCCGGCGTACATTCCTTAACCAGTTGACGAGACGACCGTGCTCAAGGCACTCAAGAAAATATTCGCCAAAGGTGACGCCGCACCGCCCATCGCCGCGTCCCAACCCGAGCCGGCTCCTCAGCCGGCCGCCGCCCAGGCGCCAGAGCGCCAGGCCGGCAAACCCAGGCCAAAGCCTGCGCCGAAGGCCAAGGCCGAGCCACAAGCCGCCGTCCAGGTCGCCCAACCGCCGCGCGCCGAGTCGCCCGCCAAGGACAAGCCGCGTCGCGAACGCAAGCCCAAACCCCAGGCCAGCCTTTGGAAGCCGGAGGATTTCGTGGTCGAGCCGCAGGAAGGCAAGACGCGTTTCCACGACTTCAAGCTCTCCAATGAGCTGATGCATGCCATCCACGACCTCGGCTTCCCCTATTGCACGCCGATCCAGGCCCAGGTCCTGGGTTACACCCTGCGCGGCCAGGACGCCATCGGTCGGGCCCAGACCGGCACTGGCAAGACCGCCGCGTTCCTGATCTCGATCATCTCGCAGTTGCAGCAGACCCCACCGCCCAAAGAGCGCTACATGGGCGAGCCGCGGGCGCTGATCATCGCCCCGACCCGCGAGCTGGTGGTGCAGATCGCCAAGGATGCCCAGGCACTGACCAAGTACACCGGCCTGAACGTGATGAGCTTTGTCGGCGGCATGGACTTCGACAAGCAGCTCAAGTCGCTGGAAGCACGCCATTGCGACATCCTGGTGGCCACCCCGGGCCGCCTGCTGGACTTCAACCAGCGCGGCGAGGTGCACCTGGACATGGTCGAGGTGATGGTGCTGGACGAGGCCGACCGCATGCTCGACATGGGCTTCATCCCCCAGGTCCGCCAGATCATCCGCCAGACCCCGCCCAAGAGCGAGCGCCAGACCCTGCTGTTCTCCGCCACCTTCACCGACGATGTGATGAACCTGGCCAAGCAGTGGACCACCAACCCGGCCATCGTCGAGATCGAGCCGGAGAACGTTGCCAGCGAGACCGTCGAACAGCACGTCTACGCCGTGGCCGGCAGCGACAAGTACAAGCTGCTGTACAACCTGGTCACGCAGAACAAGTGGGAACGGGTGATGGTGTTCGCCAACCGCAAGGACGAGGTGCGCCGCATCGAGGAAAAACTGGTGCGTGACGGCATCAACGCCGCCCAACTGTCGGGTGACGTGCCTCAGCACAAGCGTATCCGCACCCTGGAAAGTTTCCGTGAAGGGCGCATCACCGTGCTGGTGGCCACCGACGTGGCCGGCCGTGGCATCCATATCGACGGCATCAGCCATGTGATCAACTTCACCCTGCCGGAAGACCCGGACGACTACGTGCACCGCATCGGCCGCACCGGTCGCGCCGGCACCAGCGGCGTGTCGATCAGCTTTGCCGGCGAGGACGATTCGTACCAGTTGCCGGCGATCGAAGAGTTGCTGGGGCGCAAGATCAAGTGCGAGATGCCGCCGGACGAGCTGTTGAAGCCCGTGCCGCGCAAGCATCACTGACAGGCCTCTGTAGGAGCGGGCTTGCCCGCTCCCACGATCACCCTCTCATTCAGTCCCAGCGCCCTGCCGCATCCTGGTCGCTCTGCTTGCCTTCCACCCAACGCGGCCCTTCCTGGGTATTCTCCTTCTTCCAGAACGGCGCCCGGGTCTTCAGGTAGTCCATGATGAAGTTGCAGGCATCGAACGCCGCCTGTCGATGCGCGCTGGCCACGCCGACAAAGACAATCGGCTCGCCCGGTTCCAGGGCGCCGATACGGTGCAGCACCTCGACCTTGAGCAGCGGCCAGCGCCCTTCGGCCTCGACCACGATCTTGGCCAGGGCCTTCTCGGTCATGCCCGGATAGTGCTCAAGGAACATCCCCGCCACCTCCCGGCCATCGTTGAAGTCACGCACATAGCCGACAAAGCCGACCACCGCGCCCACGCCGACATTCGCAGCGTGCATGGCGTTGACTTCGGCGCCCGGGTCGAAGGCCGCCTCCTGAACGCGCACGGCCATGGTCAACCTCCGGTCACGGGTGGGAAGAACGCGATCTCGTCACCCTCTTCCAATGGCTCATCGAGCCGGCACAGCTCTTCGTTGCGGGCACACATCAGGTTCTGCTCGGCCAGCACCGCGTAGTGCCCACCCTTGCCCGCCAAGGCCTGGCGCACATCGTCCAGCACCTTGAAGTCGCCCTCCAGGCGCTCGGCGTCGATGCCCAGCAACTCACGGTAGCGGGCGAAATACATGACCTTGACCTTCATCACCCCTCCACCTTGTAGTGCCCGCTCTTGCCACCGGTCTTCTCCAGCAGGCGCACCTGCTCGATGACCATGCCTTTGTCCACAGCCTTGCACATGTCGTAGATCGTCAGCGCGGCAACGCTGGCGGCGGTGAGCGCCTCCATTTCGACGCCGGTCTGCCCGGCCAGCTTGCAGCGGGCGACGATATGCACCACGTCCTCGCCCTCGGCGGCCAGCTCGACCTTGACGCCGGTGAGCATCAGCGGATGGCACAGCGGGATCAGGTCGCTGGTCTTCTTCGCCGCCTGGATGCCGGCGATGCGCGCCACCGCGAACACGTCGCCCTTGGGGTGTTGGCCATCGACGATCATGCGCAGGGTGTCCGGCAACATGCGCACCCGTGCCTCGGCAATCGCCTCGCGGGCGGTCACGGCCTTTTCAGTGACGTCGACCATGTTGGCGCGCCCCTGGGAATCAAGATGAGTCAGCACTGCTCTGCTCCTGGGAAGGGATAACAGAGTGTAAACCTGCCGGTCAGCTTTGAGCAGAGGGCAGAACAGCGCATCGCGGGGCCAGCCCGCTCCCACGGTGGGAACGGGCTGGCCGGCGACAGGTTACAGGTGCGACTCGGCGTACTCGGCCAGTACCGAGCGTGGCACGCCCTGCAGGGTGATATGAACGCCGTGGGGGAAGTCCTTGAAGCGCTCGGTGAGGTAGGTCAGCCCGGAACTGGTGGCCGACAGGTAGGGGGTGTCGATCTGCGCCAGGTTGCCCAGGCAGACCACCTTCGAGCCGGTCCCGGCACGGGTGATGATGGTCTTGATCTGGTGCGGCGTGAGGTTCTGGCACTCGTCGATGAGGATCAGGCTCTGCTGGAAGCTGCGCCCACGGATGTAGTTCAGCGACTTGAACTGCAGCGGCACCCGCTCGAGGATGTACTCGACACTGCCGTGGGTGCTCTCGTCATCCATGTGCAAGGCTTCGAGGTTGTCGGTGATGGCGCCGAGCCAAGGCTCCATCTTCTCCGCCTCGGTGCCCGGCAGGAAGCCGATCT
Organism: Pseudomonas sp. FG36; assembly: GCF_057809275.1. NCBI lineage: Bacteria > Pseudomonadati > Pseudomonadota > Gammaproteobacteria > Pseudomonadales > Pseudomonadaceae > Pseudomonas > Pseudomonas sp. FG36. The sequence continues at coordinate 12,564 of NZ_JBMDJQ010000013.1, read as the reverse complement.
CCTGGTCCAGCCCCTGCACGCTGCGGGTGGCGATGATGCGCCGGTAGCGCTTGCTGACCATGGTCTGCTCGATGGCCGCGGCCAGCGCCAGGATGGTCTTGCCCGAGCCCGCCGCGCCGGTCAGGTTGACCAGGTGGATATCCGGGTCGAGCAAGGCGAACAGCGCCAGGCTCTGGTGGATGTCCCGTGGCTTGAGGCCCCAGGCTTCCTGGTGCAGCAGCGGTTCCTGGTGCAGGTCGAGCAGCAGCAGCTCGTCGTTGCGGATGCCCTTGATCCAGCCGACGAAGCCCTGTTCGTCGATGATGAACTCGTTGACGTGCACGGCGGGCAAGTTGTCCGTCAACTGCACCCGATGCCAGGTACGGCCACGCTCCTGACGCGTGTCGACCTTGCTCACGCGGTCCCAGAACGACCCTGTGACCGAGTGGTAGCCCTTGGACAGCAAGGACACATCGTCGACCAACTGGTCGGTGCTGTAGTCCTCGGCGGCGATCCCGCAGGCACGCGCCTTCAGGCGCATGTTGATGTCCTTGGTCACCAGCACTACGTCGAGGTCCTTGCGCTTGGCGCGCAGGTCCAGCAGCTGGTTGATGATGATGTTGTCGGCGAGGTTCTCGGGGAGCAGGCGATTGGGCTCGTTGCGCGTGCTCATGAGGATGGACAGGAAGCCCTTGGGCCCGCTCTTGCCGCGCTGGATCGGCACGCCCTGCTCGACATCGCTGGGCGAGGCGTCGCCGAGGGTCTGGTCGATCAGGCGGATGGCCTGGCGACATTCGGCGGCGATGGTCTGTTTACCGGTCTTGAGCTTGTCGAGTTCCTCCAGCACCGTCATCGGTATGGCGACGTGGTGCTCCTCGAAGTTGAGCAGGGCGTTGGGGTCGTGAATCAGGACGTTGGTATCGAGCACATACAGGATTGGCTGGTTGGAGGAAGGGTTGCGTCCTTGGTCATCCATACTCGTTCACCTTATGTGAAAGCCACACGGCGCGAACGGCTGCGCCGCAAAGTGACTGCCGTTCTCCCCGTATCCGCGTCGTTACGGGCGGGAAGCTCACCTGGCAAGGAGGGCGTGGATGACGCCACCTGTGCTGCAGGGTTCGGCTGTCTGGTTCCTTGATACCGCAAAAACCATGACCGAAAAAAGTCTTTTTACGCTCAGGTGAAGTTTATTTTTCGGATTGACGAACAGGGCTTGGCGCGGGCCCGGAGCAGGACTACAGTCAAGGATCAGGTGCCGCGCAATGCCCTCAGGCGCGCACGAAACGCTGGCGCAACACATCGCTCAGGGCATCCACCAGCAACACCAGCACCAGCATGGCGATGATCACCGTGCTGGCCTGGGCCTCCTGGAACAGGCTCAGGGTCGCGTAGAGCATCTGCCCCAGCCCACCCGCCCCCACGAAACCCAGCACGCTGGCCATGCGGATGTTGTTCTCCCAGCGATACAGGCTGTAAGCCAGCAACTGCGGCCACAGGTTGGGCAAGGTGCCGAAGCAGAAGGCCACCACCTGGCTGCCGCCCTGCAGGCGGATCGCCGCCGCAGGCTCGGGCGGTGCATTCTCCAGTGCCTCGGCAAACAACCGCCCCAACACCCCGGCGGTATGCAGCGCCAACGCCAGGGTGCCGGCATTCGGTCCCAGGCCCGCAGCCAGCACGGTCAGCGCCGCCCAGACCAGCTCCGGAATCGCCCGCAGCGCATTGAGCAGCAGGCGCGCCGCGCCCTGCAACGGCAAGCCGAAACGCCCGGCGGCCGGCAGCGCCAGCAACAGGCCGAGCAGCATCGCCAGCAGCGTCCCCATCCCCGACATCGCCAGTGTTTCCAAGGCGCCCTGCCCTACCGCGCGCAGGTGTGCCAGCGACAGGTCCGGGTGCAGGAAACGCGCCGCGTATTCGCCCATCTGCGCCGGCCCGCCACTGCCGACGACCGCTGCCAGGTCCAGCTCCAGATAAGCGAACGACGCCAGCACCGCCGCCAGGATCGCGACGATCACCAGCCCATTGATCACCCGGTTCATGCCAGCCTCCCGCGCAGGAAACGGCTGAGCAAGTCGGCCAGCACGACCAGCAGCAGGAAAGTCAGCAGCATGCTCGCCACCTCGGCACCGGCGAACATGCGCATCGACAGATCGATCTGCTGGCCCAGTCCACCGGCACCGACGAAGCCCATCACCACCGAGGCGCGCACCGCGCACTCCCAGCGGTACACGGTGTAGGACACCACTTCGCTCGCGGCCTCAGGGAGGGTGCCGTAGAGAAACGCCGACAGGCGGCTGCTGCCGGCCTGCAGCAAGGCATGGGCCGGGCGCTGGTCCACCGACTCGAAGATCTCCGCGTAGACCTTGCCGAGCATGCCGCTGTAGGTGATGGCGATGGCCAGCACGCCGGCAGTCGGGCCCAGGCCCACGGCGCGGACGAACAGCAGCGCCCAGACGATCTCGGGCACGCTGCGCAGGAAGATCAGCAGGCCGCGCACCGGCAGGCGCGCAGCCCGGGACCATGGCCCCAGGCGCCCTGCACTGGAAGCGGCCCGCAACGACAACGCCCGGCTGGCCAACAGGCTGGCCGGGACCGCCAGCAGCAACGCCAGGGTCATGCCCGCGGTGGCCACGGCCAGGGTCTGCACCGTGGCCGTGAGCAGCAAATCGAGAAACCCGGCATCGTGGGCCGGGGGCCAGAACGCGCTGACGAAGCCGGCCATCTGTTGACGGTTCTCGGCCTGCAACAGCACGCCGGGGTCAAGCTCGCTCAAGTGCAGGCCCGGCCACAGCAGCGCCAGGCACAGCAGGGTCAGCAGCAAACGCGGCAAGGCAGCGGGATCGCGCTGGTCAGTGCTCAGCATCGCGGGATCTGCACCTGCAGGCTCGCCGTCGCGGCGACAGGCGATGTCAGTTGCTCATTGGCGTACAAGGCGTCGAGCATCGCTTCGCTGACCGCTTGCGCCGGGCAATCGAACGCCACCTGCCCGGCGCGAATGCCGACGATGCGCGGAAAGTGCGCGAGGGCGAGCTCCACCGCGTGCAGGCTGGCGACCAGCGTCACGCCATGGGCCAGGGCATGACGATTGAGCAACGCCAGGCTGTGATCGGCAAGCACCGGGTCCATGGCCGAGACCGGCTCGTCGGTCAGCAGCACTTCAGGTCGCTGGTACAAGACGCGGGCGATGCCAACCCGTTGCAACTGTCCCCCCGACAACTGCCCGCACTGGGCGAACAACTTGTCAGCCATGCCCAGCTCGGCCAGTGCCGCGCGGGCACCGGGAATATCCCCGGGGTGAATCAGGTTGAGTAGCCCGCGCAAGGTGCCCCACTGCCCCAGGCGCCCCGCCAGCACGGCGGTGACCACCCGCTGGCGCGGCGGCAGGGGCGGTGCCTGGTGCACCAGGCCGACCCGTGCACGCAAGCGCTGGCGGGCGCGGGCAGACAGTGCCCAGGGCTGCTCGCCCAACAACTCCAGGCGCCCGCCACTGGGCGGCACGGCAGTGGCCATCAGGTGCAGCAGGCTGGACTTGCCGGCGCCGGACGGACCGATGATCGCCACCCGCTCGCCTTGGCCGATGTGCAGGTCCAGCGCGCTCAAGGCCTGGACCTGGCCATGGCGCACGCTGGCGCCCTGAACACGAATACTCACTTGAGCAGGCCGGCCTCGCGCGCGGCTTGCTCGGTGCCCTGGTAATTCTCCGGCTTGGTTTCGATGAAGCGGCTGGCGGCCTGCAGGTCGAGGATCGCCTTGTCCGCAGGTTTGGCCGGATCCAGGGCGAGGAAGGCCTGCTTGATCTTCTCTTTCAGCGCCGGGTCCATGTTGCCGCGCACGGTCCAGTTGTAGTCGAAGTACTCCGGCGTGGTGGCGAACACCCGCACCTTGCTGGTGTCGACCTTGCCGGCGGCGACCAGCTTGTCCCAGACGCTGGCGTTGAGCACGCCGGCATCGGCCTTGCCGGCCTGGACCCAGGCGGCGGTGGCATCGTGGGCGCCGGAATAGGCGACGCGGCTGAAGTATTCCTCAGGCTTGATGTTGTCGTTCTTGAGCATGAAGTAACGCGGCATCAGGCTGCCCGAGGTGGACGAAATCGAACCGAAGGCGAAGGTCTTGCCTTTGAGGTCCTTGAGGCTCTTCACGTCCGGGTTGGCGGTGATGAACTTGCTGGTGAACTTGGCATCCTGCTCACGCTGCACCAGCGGCGTGGCCTTGGGGTCCTTCAGGTGCACCTGGACGAAGGTGAAGCCCCCCAGCCAGGCCAGGTCCAGGCGGTCACTGGCCAGCGACTCGACCACCGCCGGGTAGTCGGCCACCGGTACGAACTGCACCTTCATGCCCAGTTGCTGCTCGAGGTACTCGCCCAGTGGCTTGAACTTGCGTAGCAGTTCGGTCGGTGCCTCGTCGGGGATGGCGCTGACGCGCAGCACATCGGCGGCCTGGGCGACCACGGCGCAGCAGGACAGCGCGAGACCGGCAAACAGTGCCAAGGGGCGTTTGAGCATGGGGGATTCTCCGGTTCGATAGCGGGGCATGGTTCGATGTCGCATCGCGGGGTTTTCCCGGCGTGGGAGCGGGCTTGCCCCGCGATGCTGGCAAACGAGGGAAGTATAAGAGCCGCAGGCACAAAGGTCAGCTTTGCTACAATCGCGCATCACGAAAAGTCGAGGTGCACATGAGCGAGCCGATTCGTCTGACACAGTACAGCCACGGCGCTGGCTGTGGCTGCAAGATTTCTCCCAAGGTCCTGGATGTGATCCTCGCCGAGAGCGGCACCCAGGCGCTAGACCCGAACCTCTGGGTCGGCAACGCCTCGCGCGACGACGCTGCCGTCTACGCCCTGGATGACGAGCGCGGCGTGGTCTCGACCACCGACTTCTTCATGCCCATCGTCGACGACCCTTACGATTTCGGCCGCATCGCCGCCACCAACGCCATCAGCGACATCTACGCCATGGGCGGCGACCCGCTGATGGCCATCGCCATCCTCGGCTGGCCGATCAACGTATTGCCGCCGGAGGTCGCCCGCGAAGTGATCCGCGGTGGCCGCGCGGTCTGCGCAGAGGCCGGCATCCCATTGGCCGGTGGCCACTCCATCGACGCCCCGGAACCGATCTTCGGCCTGGCCGTCACCGGCGTGGTAAGCAAGCGCCACCTCAAGCGCAACGACACCGCCAGCGTCGGCTGCCGCCTGTACCTGACCAAGCCGCTGGGCATCGGCATCCTCACCACTGCCGAGAAGAAGGCCAAGCTGCGCGAACAGGACCAGGGACTGGCACGCGACTGGATGTGCACCCTGAACACCCCCGGCAGCCGCTTCGGCAAGCTCGACGGCGTGCAGGCCATGACCGACGTCACCGGCTTCGGCCTGCTTGGCCACCTGGTCGAAGTCGCCGAAGGCAGCGGTCTCACCGCCCGCCTGCAGTTCGCTGCGGTGCCGCGCCTGCCCAGCGTCGAGCATTACCTGGCCGAGGGTTGCATCCCCGGCGGCACCTTGCGCAACTTCGACAGCTACGGCCACAAGATCGGCGCGCTGAGCGACGAACAGAAGCACCTGCTGTGCGATCCGCAGACCAGCGGTGGCCTGCTGGTGGCAGTCAGCCCACAGGGCGAGGCCGAATTCCTCGCCGTGGCACGGGAGCTCGGGCTCGAACTGGCGCCGATCGGCGAGCTGGTCGAGCGACAGAGCCACGCAGTCGAGGTGATCTGATGCGCCCCGACTGCACCGATCTGAAACGGCTGTTCCTCGACAACGTGCCGCTGATGGACATGCGCGCGCCGATCGAATTCACCAAGGGCGCCTTCCCCGGTGCGGTCAACCTCCCCCTGATGACCGACCAGGAGCGGCAGAAAGTCGGCACCTGCTACAAGCAGCAGGGCCAGGCCGCCGCCATCGCCCTGGGCCACCAGCTGGTCAACGGTGCGGTGAAGCAGCAACGCCTCGACGCCTGGGCGGCCTTCACCCAGGATCACCCCGACGGCTACCTCTACTGCTTCCGCGGCGGGTTGCGCTCGCAGATCGTCCAGGGCTGGCTCAAAGAAGCCGGCATCCAGTATCCGAAGGTGGTGGGCGGCTACAAGGCCATGCGCACCCTGCTGCTGGAGACCACTCAACAAGCGGTGCAACACTGCGACTTCGTGCTGGTGGGCGGCCTGACCGGCACCGGCAAGACCGACGTGCTGCTCCAGCTGGACAACGTGCTGGACCTGGAAGGCCATGCCAACCACCGCGGCTCCAGCTTCGGCAAGCGCGCCACCGCGCAGCCGGCGCAGATCGATTTCGAGAACGCGCTGGCCATCGACATTCTGAAAAAACGTGACCGGGGCATCGGCCAGTTCGTGCTCGAGGACGAAGGTCGCGTGGTCGGCAGCTGCGCGGTGCCGCTGGAGTTGTACCAGGGCATGCAGCGCTATCCGCTGGTGTGGCTTGAAGACAGCTTCGAGCATCGCGTGGAACGCATCCTGCGCGACTACGTGATCAACCTGTGTGCCGAGTTCATCGCCGTGCACGGTGCGGAGGCCGGCGGCCCGCTGTTCGCCGAACGCATGCGCCAGAGCCTGATCAACATCCACAAGCGCCTGGGCGGCGAGCGCTTCCAGCGGCTGTCGGCCTTGCTCGACCAGGCACTGGACGAGCAGTTGCGCAGCGGCGACGTGAGCCTGCACCGAGGGTGGATAGAAGGGCTGCTCAAGGAATACTACGACCCGATGTACGCCTACCAGCGTGCAGCCAAGGCACAGCGGATCGAATTCGCCGGAGACGGGGTGGAAGTGCGCGAGTACCTGAAGGCCCGGGCACTGCGTGAGCAACGCGGCGCCTGATTCGCAAGCCCGCTCCTACTCCCCTGTTGGAGCGGGCTTGCCCGCCCAACCAAAGGGGTCACTGTACTTCGCGTCAATGCTTGTACAACTTGAACTCACGATCTATCCAGATCACATGAAAAATCCGCCCACTGCGGTACCCCACCATCGCCACCAGGTCGAAAGCCCTGAACGCCAGCAGCCGAACATCTTCAGTGAGGAATGAAGGTAATACAGCCCTGATACTGCCGCGCGAAATCGTCTCCGTACCATAGCCGTGGCGATCGAGCTGGCGGATCTCTCGCCACGTGCGTTGACTGATCTGACGCAAGCGCTCGAGCATCCTGGCGCGCTCTGCCTGCTGGCAGTCCTGAATGCACCAACCTGATTGCAGATACTCCAGTGAGAACACCGGGGGGCGCAGGTCCGATTCGTCAGACTCGCCTGCCATGTGGCGTGCCCTTACCTGATTTCCCTGGGCATCTCGCTCCTTGAGCCGCTTACGTACCATCGCTCAGTTCACCAGGTGATTCCTGAAATACCGTTGCATTTCGTCCCGGGGAATCTCCCGGCTGAAAGCGCCCTCCTGATAGTTGTCCCGCCAAGGGTCTTCTTCATGGGTCAGTTGACGGAGCTTCCACGCCGAATACTGCCCATAGACCTCGAAGACCTCTTTGATCAGGCGGGTCTGATCCCTGGAAAAGCAGGTCGGCTCGAACACTGCAGGCATCGGGATCGGGTTCGAGCCATGCTGGCTGAACCGACGGTAGAGATCGGCCACGACCGGGCCATGCATCCAGGCCTCGATACGCTCTTCGAACAACGGGGCGCCCAGCAAGGCCAGGCTGAAGCCCTGCGCGTAGTAGACGAGCTTCTGCAGCTTCAGGTTCGAGATCTCACCCGTCTCGCCTTCCAGGGTGAGGAAGTAATTGGCGACATCGATGCTTTCAGGCATGTGCTCCTCCCTTGGTGAACGTGCTGCCCATGAGCTGTACAAAAATACAGCCATCAGGGTCGCGGCGATACCCTTTAGCCGACCAGTTCACCCACCAATCTGTAAGCTGATGCTGCGCTACTGCCCCGGGCTGAGCACCCGTTCCAGCTCCGCCGCCCGGTCCTTGCTCATGTCCATCTCGCACATCGCGCCTTCGATGCGGTAGATGCTGCCGTTGCTCAACTTGCCGTGGAACGCGCAGTTGCCGTCGCGGTACTTCATCCAGGTGCGCTGGATCTCGCGCAGGTCCTTCTGCTGCTGGCTGTCGAGCTTGGCCATCAGCTGCTTGTAGACCCGGTTCAGCCGGTCATCCTGCAACCGGGTCTCGGCCTGGATGCAGGCGCCCATGGCCAGGGTGCTGGAGGCTTTGTCCATGCACTGGGTGTAGGTGGGCGAATAGTCCTCGGCCTGGGCGCCGGCGACGATCAGCAGGGCAGCGGCGCCGACCAGGCAATGCTTGAACATGGGCTTTCCTTTTCGCAAATGAATGCGGCACAGCCTAGCACCCTGCCGCGTCGTCGTTCACGCACAGCGCCTGGATTTGCGCCCGCAGCCAGCGGTGCCCGGCATCGCCGTCGCGCCGCGAGTGCCAGGCCTGGGCGAAGGCGAACGGCGAGATCGCCAGGGGCGGCGCGAACTGGCGCAGGGCAGGGTCCAGGCGAGCACCGGCGAGGCTGCGCCGGGCCACGGTGAGCACCAGGTCGGTCCCGGCAATCACACTTTGGGCCACGCCCCAATGCGGCAGGGTCAGGGCGATGCGCCGACGCGCGCCCAAGGTGGCCAGGGCCTGGTCGATCTCGTTGTCGATGCCGGGGCGCACCGCCACCAGCACATGTGGCCGCGCCAGCCACAGGTCCAGCGCCAGGCCGCCGCGGGGCGGCAGGCTGGCGCGGTCGGCCAGGCAGACGAAGGACTCCTCGAACAGCACCCGCTGGGCCATTTCCGTCGGCAGCTCGGGAAACACACCCAGCGCCAAGTCCGCCTCGCCGTCGATCAACTGGCCGAGCATCGCCTCGCGGCTACCCTGGGACACCACCAGGTCGATGCCCGGTGCTTCGCGCCGCAACAGACGCATCAGCGACGGCAACACCACGCGGGCGCCGTAGTCGGACATGGCCAGGCGAAAGGTACGCCGAGCCCGCGCCGGCTCGAAGCCCGGCGTGCCGAGCAATCCGTCGAGTTGCTGCAAAGCCTCCTGCAACGGCGCGTGCAGGGCTTCGGCGCGGGCCGTCAGTTGCAGGCGGCCACCGCGTCGCACCAGCAGCGGATCGGCGAAGATCTCGCGCAACTGCGCCAACGCATGGCTGACCGCCGGCTGGCTGCGGTGCAGGCGCAATGCCGCACGCGAGACATGCTGCTCGCTGAGCAGGGCGTGCAGGGTCAGCAGTAGATTGAGGTCGATACGGCGCAAATCATCCATGTCACGAATACAGCCTGTACGAAGTTCGAATTTCCATCATTGAAGTGCATAGCGAAGACTGAGGCCAGTGTTTTGATCAGGAGTAGACACCATGCCCGCCAGCCTCTTCGCCACCCTCCCCTTGCTCATCGCCCTGCTCGCCGGAGCGGCCGTGCCGTTTCAGGCGGGCAGCAACGCCGCGCTCGGGCGCCTGCTCGGTCATCCGCTGTGGGCGGCCGGGGTGTCGTTGCTGGTCAGCCTGCTGATGCTGGTGCCGGCCCTGCTGCTGATGCGCGCGCCGCTGCCACAGGTGCAGCAACTGGCCCATGCGCCCTGGTGGGCCTGGTTCGGCGGGGTTGCCGGGGTGCTCTACATCACCGCCGCGCTGGTGCTGACGCCACGGCTAGGCGCGGCGGGGTTCATCGTCTGCGTGGTGGCCGGGCAGGTGCTGTCGTCGCTGCTGATCGACCAGTTCGGCCTCATGGGCCTGCCGGAGCGACCTGTGAACCTGCTCCGGCTCGCGGGAGTGGGAATGATCGTGCTTGGGATGATCGCGGTGCAGTGGGGCACGGCGCGTTAAGGCCATCACAAGGTGCGCGGCTGCTCCGGCGGCACGATCACCTTGTGCGGCTCGAAGCGCAACGACGGCATCTGCGTACCGGCATACAGCGCCACGCTCAGGGCCGCGATCAGCGCCACATCGAGCCAGCCCCAGCCCGGTACATCCGCTGCTGAACGCGCCTTCCAGCACCACCATAGCTGCCCCATGCAAAACACCAGGATCGCCAGCAACCACAGGTAGAAGCCCGCGCCAAAGCCGGTCACATCCTGGAAGGCGTAGCTCTGGTTGTCCGGCAAGCGGGTGATGGCGAAGCTGCTGGCCGCCAGATACAGCGCCAGCAGGCCGCACCCCAGCGCCAGGCGGCGGAACCGTCGGTGGGAAAGGATCGCCAACGCCAGCAGTGGGTTGGCGAACCACTGGTACAGGCCGAAGGCGATACCCCACGGGCCGTAGAGCAGCATCTGCAATGCCGGTACATGTCGCCCTGCGCCTGTCAGGGCACCATCGAAGGCCAGGCTCAGCAGGTACAGGGCGAGGCTTGTGGTCAGGTAGAAAGCGGGCAAGTCAGGCACCTGGTAAAAGCGGACGAGCTGCGACCTTAACCCAGCCCCTGCCGTCTTTCCAAACCCAAGGCGCGTCCGGAGAGTTCAGCCTGCCTGTACCTGCTCCATTGGCTCGTCGGAACTACGAATTTGCACGCCCAGGCTGGGCATCTGAGTCGCCAGGTAGATGGTGCTCGTCAGCACCGCGATCAGCAGCACATCGAACCAGCGCCAGCGCGGCATATCCTGCGCCGTCTGCGCCTTGCGGCACCACCACCCCTGCCCCAGGCAGAACAGCAGGATTGCCAGTGTCCACAGGTAGTAGCCGGGGCCGAAACCGGTAAGCGGCAGGAAATCATAGCTGCGGTTGTCCGGCAGCCGCTCGATGCCCAGGCAACTGAGCGCCAGGCCCAGGGCGATCAGGCCAGCGGCAAGCGCCACCCGGCGAAAACGCCGGCGGGCGAGGATTGCCAGCCCCAGCAACGGATTGGCAAACCACTGGTACAACCCGAAGGCAATGCCCCATGGGCCCATGAGCAGTATCTGCACCGCCGGCATATGCCCGTCGACGCCCATCAGCAGGCCATCGAAACACAGGCAAAGAAGGAACAGCACAAGGGTGAACATCACATAAAAAGCAGGCACGCGCAGGCTCCATCCAGCAGCGAAAGGCGCGACCATAGCGCAAGCGGGCGTCAGGCGACAGGCGGTTCGAGCAGCAGACCGTAAAGCCCCGAGTCAGACAGCTCGCCGGCCACGCACCAGCGCGCGCGCAGGGTGCCCTCCAGGACGAAGCCCTGGCGCTCCAGGGTACGTGCCGAACCCTGATTGCGCGGGTCGATTTCCGCCTCCAGGCGGCGCAGGTGAAGGGTGTGGGCCAGGTAGTCGATGAAGCAGGTCAGCGCTTCGTCCATGTAGCCCCGGCCCTGGGCGGACTTGGCCAGGCAGTAGCCGATTTCGCCCCGGCGCGAGGCCTCTTCGAGGTTGAACAGCTGGACCATGCCGATCAGCTCGCCGTTGTCACGACGGTACATGCCCAGCTTGAGCAACTGACCGGCGGCATACGCCTCGCGGTCGGCAGCCAGGGCGCTCTCGGCCTCGGCCAGGGTCTGCCAGGGGGCGTGGTACCAGTAACGCATGACCTCGGGGTCGGCCATGATGGTCAGCCACTGCTGCGCGTCGCCATGACGCATGGGCCGCAACTGCAGGCGTGGGCTGTCGAGGCACAGGTCGCTGGGGAAACTGCGGGGGTCGGGCACGCCGGGACTCCTGTCCGGTGGTGAGGAGATGACAGTCTAACGACAGTGGCTCGGTCTGGCATCCCTGGGGCCGCTTTGCGGCCCTTTCGCCAGCAAGCCGGCTCCCACAGGCATTACACAAAACCCGGTGGGAGCCGGCTTGCCGGCGAAAAGGCTGCGCAGCAGCCCCCATTCACCGCGCTCGATTCAACCCCAATTCCATGTCATCGATCAGCCCCTTGGCCAGCCCACTGAGAATCCGTGCGGCACTGCCGGCCATGAGGTCCCCTTCCATCTCCGCCTCGGTGGTGAAATGCGCCACGCAGCCGAGCAGCACCGACAGGTCGCTGAAGGCGTGGTCGAACGGGATGCCGGGCTGGATGCAAAAGATCTCGAGGCAGGTGGTCTTGCCCTGGGTCGGCCCGGGCTTGAAGTCGTCGCTCATACCGGCGCCCCCTTGGCCCGGGCGTGGCGGACCAGCGAGATGACCAGTTGGCCGAGGATCTCGACGCTGTCCATCATCACGTCAAGGCGCGCGTCGCGCTGGCAGACGGTGTAGGCGTGGACGGTGTCGCTGAGGGTGTGCATCAGCTTGTTGGCGTGGGCCATGGCTTCCTCGGGGTCGAGGTCGCTGATGATGGTGACGAAGGGGATTGGATAGGGTGGATCAGGTACTAGTTTTTTCATAGTTGTTACTCTGGAAAGGGTTTCTAGAGCAACCACCAGCATCCTTCTCACAGACAAGGGTGGCAGCCGTACGCGAGGTGAGAGGACCGTGTCCAGACACCACGGCCAGACCGAAGTCTGCGCGCGCACGGCTGCCATAACAGGCAACCTGGATCTGGACATGGACGGGCTTCTCACACCCGGGTCGCCAAATGTGACGACCCAGAGACGGTACCCCTGATGTATTTCCCGGCCAATTCAGAGCCTTCCGGCAGGCGCGTAGGATAGGTCCGAAGCTCTGGCTGGCTGAAGGATTTGGTTTCAATTTCGGAAAAATCTTACGCATGCAGAAACGTATCGCGGGGCAAGCCCGCTGCCACGAGACTTGA